>NZ_JACCFH010000002.1 GCF_013410775.1 Sphaerotilus montanus
TGGCTCCAACGGTTTTGGCTCGTTTTTTGTGCCCGAAGTCGGCGACGAGGTGGTGCTGGGCTACTTCAACAACGACCCCTCGCACCCGGTCATCCTGGGCAGCCTGTACAGCAGCAAACAGGTGCCGCCCTACACCTTGGCGGCCGAGAACAACACCAAGGCCATCGTCACCCGCTGCAAGTCGAAGATCGAGTTCGACGAAGACAAGAAGGTGATCACCATCACCACACCGGGCACCAACAAGATCGTCATCAGCGACGACGGCAAGTCGATCCTGCTGCAAGACCAGAACAGCAACAAGATCGAACTCAACAGCAGCGGCATCACGCTCGACAGCCCCAAAGACATCAAGATCACCGCCAAAGGTGGCATCACGCTTGATGCGGTCAACGCGATCAGCATCACCTCGAAGGCCGATGTGAAGGTGAGCGGACTCAACGTCGCCTGCGAAGCGCAGGTGGGTCTGACCGCCAAGGGCAATGCGAGTGCCGAGTTGTCGGCCGCAGGGCAGACGACCGTCAAGGGTGCGATGGTCATGATCAACTGACGCGAGACCCCCCATGCCGCCCGCCGCCCGCCTCACCGACATGCACACCTGCCCGATGCTCACACCGGGCTTGCCGCCCATTCCGCACGTGGGGGGGCCGGTCATCGGGCCGGGCATTCCGACGGTGTTGATCGGCAAACTGCCGGCTGCGGTGCTAGGCGACATCGCGGTGTGTGTGGGCCCGCCCGACGCCATCGTCAAAGGCTCGGCCACGGTGATGATCGGCGGCAAGCCGGCCGCGCGCCTGGGCGACACCACGGCCCACGGCGGCAGCGTCGTGATGGGCTTTCCCACCGTGATGATTGGCGGCTGAAGTCCGTGGTCAAAGAAAGCCAACTCCTCGGCACGGGCTGGGCCTTCCCGCCCAGCTTCGACTGGCGCAGCAAGGAGGCCGTGCTGGTGTCGCAGGTCGATGACATCGAACAAAGCCTGCACATCTTGTTGTCGACCGTGCCGGGGGAGCGTGTCATGCAGCCGAGTTATGGCTGCGGCATCAAACGCATGGTGTTCGAGACCGTCAACGACAGCAGCATCACCGAGATCAAGGACATCATCTCGAAGGCGATTCTGTTCTTCGAGGTGCGCATCACGCTGCACGAAATCGACATCGACCTCAGCGACTTCGACCAGTTGGGTGTGTTGCGCCTGAAGCTCGACTACACCGTGCGCACGACCAACACACGCACCAACCTGGTGTACCCGCTGTACCTGCGTGAAGGCACGCACGTGAGGCAGCCCGAATGAGCAATGTGTTGCGTCGGACCGAGGGGCTGTCATGACCGACGGGTGCGAACAGCGCAAGCGCCTCCCTGCGGCTTTGAGCGAGGGGTACTTTCGGCCGGTCGAAACCAGCTTCGAGACCCTCGTGGCGATGAGCGCGGACCTGGGCTCGCGGCTGCGTTTTGTTGACGACCAGCAGCGCGCGGTCGGCACCTGGGGTGAACTCTTCGATACCGACGAAGCGCTGGTGATGGCTCGCATCATCGCCACCGACCTCGCCTTCGCCCAAGCGCGCTTTATGCACGATGCCGACAGCGCGCCGCCGGCGGTGTTGGCCGAGCAGGTGGTCGAGTTGGCCCGGCAGATCGACCACTGGCTCAAGGCCTTGTCGATGAGCGAAGAGGCCGCGTCACGCAGCCTGCGAGCGCGCATCGAGCACCTGGTTACGCAGATGCTGGGCGATGACCTGAAGTGGATCTTCGATCGCTTCGGCGAGGCCGCGCCAATGGTCGCGCTGCGCAAGCGCTTCGACCCACTCTGGTTGACACGCCGACCCATGCGTGCGGTGCACGGCCAGCGCAGCGATCGCGAGGTGTTGCGCGGGCGCTTCTTCTCGTTGCTCAGTGCGGCGAGCCAGTTGCAGGCCCTGGCGCGCAAGCTGTTGCCGCAGTCACTGGTGAGCCAAGCCCATGCGCCGGCGGCCAGCCTCTTGATGGCCTTCTTGCAGTTGCACGAGGTTGCGCAGCGCCGCATCAACCAGTTCACCCGCCGGCATGCCGATTTTTACTATGACGAAGTGCTGTGCATGCAGCCCTTGCCGGCAGTGCCCGACTCGGTGCACCTCGTGCTTGAGCGCGACCCGCGTGCCACCCGCGAGTTGCTCATCGCACGCGGGACACCATTTGTGGCTGGCAAGGATGCCAACGGCCAGCCCATCAAGTTCTTGGCCGACGAGTCGCTGCACGTCACCGACGCGCGGGTGAGCGCCCTGCTGACGCTGTGCCTGAACCGCGACCCGCTGATCTCGCCCGAGCGTGAGTTCGGCTACGCCACCCGGGCCGAGTCGGCATGCCTGCCTTGGCCCCCCCGCAAAGCCCTCGCCGCCGATACCGCACCGCCTTATTGGCCCATGTTCAGCGGCAGCAGCCATCTGCCGGGTGGCTCACAACAAGCGCGCATTGGCTTGGCCTTCGCGTCACCCCTGCTGTTTTTGCAGGAGGGCGAACGCGAGATCTCGCTCAAACTCACCTTGGGACACCCCGTCAAAACCGACGCTCGCACCCAGGCATTGTCTTCGCGTGTGGCCGCCGCCTCAGGCGTGAGAGCACGGCGCTTTTTGCAGTTGCTGGTGAAGCAGTACCTGCTGTTGACGCCTGAGTTGTCGAGCCCCGCTGAGCGGGCTGACATCAACGGCACCGCCGTGCGTTTGGCGGGCCAAGTGCTGGCCCGAGCGCCGGTCACCGACGGCCCGCTGGTCGGCTGCTACGAACGTTATCTGGTCGAGTGGACGGCCAGCGCCCCCACCCACCCCCTCTTCTTCGCGCGGCTGGGCAAACTCTTTGCGTACTGGTTGATGTCGCACGACGACTGGTTGAGCGACCTGCAACTCGACGCCTTGCGCGAAGCCGCCACACGCCTGCTCGATGCCTGCGACCGCCCTGCCCCCACGGCGGGCGACCCCCGCTGTTTGATCCAAGGGCCGAACCGACCCGAGCGGGCGCTGATCTTCGGGCAGATTTTCAACAGCCTCTTCGAGTTCAGTCTCTCGACGGCCAGCGGCTGGCTGAGCGTGAGTGACTTCTACGTGACCTCGGGGGCCGAAACACAGGCGCCCACCAGCCCATTCACCACCATCGACGTGGTCTTGCGCCTGCGCAGTTCCGACCCTGCGGTCGTCGGTTGCATCGAAACTGTGCATGGGACGTCCTGGGCCACCACCTTGCCGGTGCTGCAACTGCGCCTGCGCTCGGACGGGCGGCTGTACCCCTATTCGCTGCTCGAAGAGATGTTGCTCAACGAAGCGCAACTGGCTGTTCAGGTGCGCGGGGTGCGCAAGTTGCTGCTCGACAACAACCTCGGCCGGCTTGATGCCAGCAAACCCTTCATGCCTTTCGGACCGCTGCCCACCACCGCCTCGTATCTCGTGTTCGGCTCGCCCGAGATGGCGCGCAAAAACGTCACCCACCTGGCGGTGAACCTGCGCTGGTCGGGACTGCCCGTTGATGAAGGCGGTTTTGCCAAGTATTACGCAGCCTATCCCAGCGAGCTACCGCCCACCCCGCCGCTGCGCAACGCCTCGTTCACCGTCACCGGCAGCATCTTGCGCGACGGAATCTGGCAAGCCGCCGGCGCCCCTGGCAGCCTGCCGCTCTTTCACACCGCCGACCGCAGTGGCCGCCTGGGCCCCGGCGCACGGCTGGTGTTCAACGAAACCGCCTTGCTCGCCCATGCCTGGGGCCATGGCGAAGTGCTCGAATTCAAACCCGGTGCACTCGGCGGTTTCTACCGGCTGCAACTCGCCAGCCCAGGCTCGGGTTTCGGCCATGCGCAATATTCCGGACTCTTGACCGAAGTGGTATCGGCCAACACCTTGCGCAAGGGCAAGCGGCCCCAGCCGCTGCCGCCTCCGCCGTACACGCCGTTGGTCGAAGACATCACGCTCGACTACGCGGCTCAAAGCACCTTGGTCTTTGGCCGCGAGTCGGCCCCACTCGATGCCGAAGCCGCCAGCAAGATCGAGCGTGTGCTGCACCTGCACCCCTTCGGCCAAGTCTCTATCTACCCGGGCGCGGCCGAGGCACACCCCACGCTGTGGCCACGCATCGCGCACGACGGCAACCTCTACATCGGCCTGTCGTTGCCCGACGAGGGGGACGTTGAACTCGGTGGTCACCTCACCTTGCACTTTCACCTGCGCGACGAAGCCGCGGTCGAGACCTTCAACGGCGAACCACGCCCCAAAACACACTGGGCCTACCTCGCGTCCAACCAATGGCGACCACTCAGCGCTTCGCAAGTGGTGAGTGACACCACCTGCGGCTTTCTCACCTCGGGCATCGTCACGCTCGATCTGCCATCGCAGATCGACCGCAACAACACCCTCTTGCCGGCCGATTGCCATTGGTTGCGCCTGTCGGTCGATGGCGGCTTCGAAACCTTCGCGGCCCTGTACGGCGTACGCACCCAGGCGCTGCGGGCCACGCGGGTGTTGCCTGCCGGCGCAAGCGGGGTGATGAAGGCTCTGCCAGCCGGCAGCGTCAAAGAGCCCGGAGCCACGTTGTACGGCTTGGCTTCGCTCGCGCAGATCGGCCCTTCATTCGGCATGCGCGCCGCCGAAGACCGCCAGCAGATGCGCACCCGCGTCGGCGAACGACTGCGCCACAAACAGCGTGCCAGCACGCCGTGGGATTACGAACGCCTGGTGTTGGAGCACTTCCCTTCGGTGTTGAAGGTGAAGTGTTTTCCGCACCTCACCTCCCGCGTGGCGGGCGTGAGCCCGGGCGAGGTGGTGGTGGTGGTGGTGCCCTCGCCGCTCAGCGAAGCCGCCGCTGCCGAACCGCACCTCAACGCGGTCGAGTTGGCCCGCATCCAGGCTTACCTCAAGGGGCTGGCTTCGCCGTTTGCGCGCATTCAGGTACGCAATGCGGTGTACGAACGCATTCAGGTGAGCTGCACCGTCAAGCTCGCGCGCGGCGTGCAGGCCGGCCATGCGCTGCGACGCATCAACCAGGCCATCACCGACCACATCTCGCCTTGGCGCAGTGGGGGGTATCAGCCGAGTTTTGACTGGACGATCCGCTGCGCAGACGTCGAAGCCCACATCCGCACGCTCGACTGTGTTGACTTCGTGACCCAGCTCTCGCTGCTGCACGTGGCCCGCAGCGACGACCGCATCTACACCTTGAGCGACACCGCACGCGGCCAGACCGACCAAGCCAGCCGCGCACGGCCCCGCTCACCCTGGAGCATTGCGTTGCCCATGCACGAACACATGGTGCGAACCGTCGACACCACCACCGACGACCGGCCCGAGCCCATCGGTATTGCCCAACTGGGCGTGGGCAGCACCTTCATCATTGGCGGGGCAGCCCGATGACCAGCCGCAACCGCGAGACCCTGCGCAACTACTTCGGCGACGGCAAGTTGCCGACCCGGCAGCATTTCGGCGACCTCATCGACTCGATGCTCAACATGAGCGACGAGGGCTTTCGCAAGACGGCCGAAAACGGCGTCGAAGTCTCGACCCCGGTCGGGCACGAGGCACTCATCAGCTTCTACCAAGACCAGCGCCCGAAGTCGGCGGTCTGGTCGATCGGATATGGCGGTGGCCAGGGCATGCTGCATGTGCAGGCCGGCGGAGTGGCCGCCACACGCAGCAATCCCCCGGTGCTGGCGCTCGACAAACAAGCCCGGGTGGGCATCAACACTGCCACCCCACAACACACACTCGATGTGGCCGGCACCGTGGGATCTCGCGGGCGGCGTGGCACCTACCAGCGTGAGCACCCTGTGCCCGTGTTGGCCGACGGCGAGTGGCACGACCTCACCGATCCCTTGAGCGGGTGCCAAGCCTTCGAGGTGATGGCCGGCTCGGGTGCGCCCGGCCAGGGCCGCTTTGCGCTGATGCACGCCATCGCACTCAACACCTACAACCCCACGACCGGTTGGTTCGACATCTTCTCGCGCAAGAAACGCATCACCCCGACCCACGCCCACTACGGTCGCCGCTGCGACAAGATGCAGTTGCGCTGGTCGGGCAGCAGTGGCAAAAACGCCTCGTATCGCTTGCAGATACGCACTGGCTGCGATTACGGCAACACCTCCGACGGCAGCAAGGTGCGCATCAAGGTCTTTCTCACTCAACTGTGGTTCGACGAAACCACGCAGGGCCCCGAAGCATGAAGACCACCATCGCCCGCAAACGGCGCGCTGGGCGGGGGGGTGCTGCCGATGCCGAGACCAGCTTCGAGAGCCTGCGCGCCCAGGGCATGCGGCTGACGCAGGCGCTCTCGGGCCACACCTGGACCGACTACAACCTGCACGACCCCGGGGTCACCATCCTTGAGCAGCTCTGCTACGCGCTCACCGATCTGGTCTACCGCGCCGACTTCCCCGTGGCCGACCACCTGCTCGCGCCCGGCGAAGAAGAGATCGACTACGCCGGCCTGTCGCTGCACCCGCCGGCCGATGCCTTCCCGAGCCGAGCCACCAACGCCAGCGACTACCGCCGCGCCTTGCTCGACCAAGTGCCTGGGCTCGACGACGCCGTGCTCGCCACCCCCGACAGCGAAGTCGACAGCGTGCAGGTCGCAAGCGACCAAGGCATCTACCAACTGAGGCTCAAGCTCTCACAAGGCATCGCCCCCGACGACGAACGGCGAGTGGCGCAAGCCCGCGCCGCCTACCGCGCACGGCGCACCCTGTGCGAAGACATCGACAGCGAAGTCAAACTGATCAGCGACGCCCACTGCGACCTGCAACTCGACATCGAAATCAGCGGACCACGCGATGCGGTCGATGTGCTGGCCGATGTGTACGACCTGTGCGCGCGGCACATTGCTCAAGGCCTGCACTTTCACAGCTTTGAAGACCTGGTGGCACGCGGGCTCTCGCTGGAGCAGATCTACACCGGCCCCGTCACCGAGCTGGGTTTTGAACGCGACGGCGACCCCGCACGTGCCGAGTTGTTGTTCGTCAACGACCTGACCCTTCTTGCCCGGGGCGTTGAAGGGGTGCGCGAGGTGCGCGCACTGGCCTTGCGCCGCGACGCCCCTGACAACAACGCCACCCGCAGCACCACCACCAGCGCGTTGCGCTGGCGCGGCGAAGACTGGGCCTTGCGGTTGCGGGTGCCTGGGGTCACCCCCGGCCTGCTCGACGCCCAATCCGTGCAGGCCCTGCTCGACGGCGAGGTTCAGGTGCGCCGTGCCGGTAGCCGTGTGAAGGTGTCACCCCGCGACCTGATCAACCGCATGGCCAACCTTTACGTGGGCGCCCGCACACGCCGCCACGGTCAGGCACGCGGCCCCACCGAAGGCCTTCCGCATGGGGTGTACCGCGACCTGCAAACCTACAGCTCGGTGCAAGACGGCTTCCCAGCCGTCTACGGCCTGGGCCGCCGTCGCATGCCCGCTTCGGCCACGCTGCAACAACAGGCGCAGGCGCTGCAATTGCAAACCTACCTGCAACTCTTCGAGCAGGTCATGGCCAACAGCAGCGCGCAGATAGAACACCTGCGTGACCTCTTTTCAGCGCGCGACGCCAAAGGCCCGAGCTACTGGTGGCAACTGCTGGACGACCCCACCGTGCCCGGCGTGAACGCCATGTACCTGCCACCCGAAGGCGAGGACCCAGCCACGTGGTCCACCGAGGCGATTCGTGCGCGGGTGCTGAGCGATGTGTACGCCGCTCGCGACCCACAGGTCGACCGCCGTTCGCGAGCACTCGACCACCTGCTCGCCTTGCATGGCGAAACCCTGTCGCAAAACACCTTGCGGCAGTTCTTCAACCACCTGAGCCCTGACGAACTCGATGCGACCTTGCTCGACAACAAGGCTGCGTTCTTGAACGACATCGTTCGCATCAGCCGCGACCGTGCGGGCGGGCTCGACTACGCACAAGCCTCGTGGGGTCTGCCAGAAGGTGGCTCGGGTTGGCAGCGCCGTGTGGGCCACCTGCTCGGCTTTCGCCATGTGCACAGCCACCCGCTCACCCACGCAGTGCACCAACAACAGTGTGTACTGGTGGCAGGTCACGACGACAGCCTGCCGGATGTCGGCGACACCGCCCCCGCCCCCCGCCATACCCAGCCCCTCACACACGACGACTTGCATGCCGACCTCGCCCGCATGCCGCCCCTGCGCCGCCCACAACTCAACGAAGCCTTGCTGCGTTGCGGCGCCCACCGGGACCGTTACCGACTGGCCGGTGCAGCACGCGACCATGCCAACGCCGCCGCTCCAATCGGCCCCCAGCGCCTGCTGCTCGGCCCTGATGAGAACGACCGCTGGTGGCCGCTGGGTGAGTTCGACAGCCCTGAGATCGCTTCGTGCGCCATCGAAAGCCTGCGGCGCTTTTTACTGCACATCAACGTTGAGAGCGAAGGCCTGCATGTGGTTGAACACGTGCTGCTGCGCCCGGTGGGTACGAGCCCCGCGCACGACGCGCTGTCGGGGCTGCCGACCAACTTCTATTCGCTGCGTTTGACGGCGGTCTTCCCGAGGTGGACGACCCGCACCGCGCAAGAGAACTTCCGCCGTTTTGCCGACGAGACCGTTCGCATAAACTGCCCCGCACACCTCGCCCCTCGCTGCCTGTGGCTCGACTTCAACGCCATGCAGCATTTCGAGGCGGCCTATGCCCAGTGGCTGTCGGCCAAGCTCGATTTCTGCACCGCCACCGCGTCGGCACGCGACGAAGCCAACGCCGACCCCGCCGCCGCCGAGCGCCTCAACCAGGCGGCCTGCGCCGTGATCGAGACGCTGCGTGAGGTCTGGCCCACCGAGCCTGAACACGATGCCTGAGCACTGCATCGAGAACCTGCACTTCGAGGTCGATTTCGAATCGGCCGAGCAGGCCTTCGACGCGCAAGAGCGCACGGCGGCCTTCGCCCGTGCGCGGGTGCCCACGATCATCGAAGAGGTGTTCGACGCACACACCCAAGCCGGCGAAGTCTGGCGACTCGACACCCTCGAGATCGACCTCGGCGGGATCGACGCCGACGAACTTGAAACCCAGTGGGAACAACGCCTGCGCGAGCGCCTGGCCGAGACTCTGGAGACCTGCCGCGCTGTCGCGAGGGGCCAGGCCCTGGCGCAGCCGCCTCACATCGACACACCAAACGACGGGGCGCAAGGCACCCAGCAGCAGACCTCGGTCGTTGCCCAAAGCCGCCCCCAAGCCCAACTGGCCACGCTGCTGCACTTTCTGCGTCATGGTCACCTGCCCTGGCATGCCGTGGGCAATGGCCGCTCGTCGGCGGCGCTCGATGCGCTCTTTCTCGACGTGCTGCGCGACAAGCCCCAAGCCCTGGTAGCGGCCATCCGCGACCCCGGTCCCGCGCTGTTGATGGCCCAACGTGCCGCACGCCAGTTCTCAAGCGGCTCACTCGCCTTGCTGGCCGCCGAGATGGCACGAGCACTGGGGGCCGGTGTGGCCTCGGGCTGGGGCCGCGAAGCCGAAGCCTGGATCGCCGGCTTTGCCATGCTGTGGCGACACAGCGAACTGCCCGGTGCCCCTGCGTCCCACCTCGTCTGGCAAGGCCTGCTCAACGCCTTGTTGATGCGTGCAGGTGCGGCTGACCGCAGTGAGCCTTTGCAGTCGATGGTGCAGTCGCTCGCGCCCTCGGTCGCCGAACAAGCCGCCATCTGGCGCGCGTTGCAAACCGTGGCCCGCCGCGCCCTCGACGGCATGCCGCCCGCCCCCGCGCTGCGCGACGACGTGCTGCGCGCTTGCCTCGCCGCGCACCTGCCCGGCCTGGGGCACCCCGATGGCACGCAGGCCGACCCGCTGGCCGGCGGCCGCTCACGCAGCGACGAACTCACCCGCTTGCACACCCGCCTGCACACCTGGCTCGACCCGCAAGGGCCGCAGGCCCACCCGCCGCTGGGTGACAGCAACCCCGACCCGTGGCACGAGCTGCTGCATGCCGAACGTTCGTGGGCACGCCAGACCCTGCTGCAACTCGGCCGCAGCGTGGCCGCACGCCGCCGCATGGCACAAACACTGCCGGCCGCCACCTTGCAGGCTTTGATGGCGCTGTGGCTCGCCCCGGCCGAACAAGACCTGCTGCAAGCCGTGGTGCCCAGCGATGCGTTCTGGGGCCCGCCACCCGGTGCACTCGACCCCGCCCAGCGCTGGGAGAGGACGCTCGGTTACGTGCTGCTGCACCCAGCACCCAGCCTGTTCAACAGCAGCGAGTACCTCGACGCCATGCTCTTGCAGCGCAGCGAGAGCGAAAACCAATCGCTGCCCGCCCTGCGCCAGGCGGTGGTCCATGCCTGGCGCAACAGCCCACGCCCGCAGCACGACGCCGCCCCTGCGTTGGCCCTCGTGCAAACCTGGCTGAAGCGCCATGCCCCCGCCCCCGGCGCCATCCGAGCCACCCGCACCACCACGCGCCGCGCACAGATCGAACAAGCCCTGCAACATGGCCTGCTGCTGGGCGTTGAAGACGCTTGGTTCGAAGCCCTGAGCGACGACGCCCCCTGGCTGCAAACCCAGGTGCGCACGTCGATGGGCAGCCCGCGCCTGCGCCGACGCATCGCCCGCGAATGGAGTGGCGTGGCCCGCGCCCAGTTGATCGGCCTGTGGTTGCCCGCACCCGACTGCGCCGCCATCGTCGCCGCCGTGCACAACCCCGCCTTCGCCGCCCTGGCCGGCGACGACCACCCACCCGCCCTGCACCTCTGGGAAGACCTGCTCGAACACCTGCTGCGCCTGACCCCTGGTACCTTCTTCAATGCCGATGCCTACGTGCGTGGCCTGCACGAACGTGCGGCCCAGCACCATGGTCACACCCACACTGCGCAACGTGTGTCGAGCGCTCCCGCCCCTTTGTCGCGCAGCGATGAAGACCCCCTCGCCGCCCTCGCCCAGGTGCTGCTGAGCCCCGACAACGCCTCTGGACCATCGGCCTGCATGCACACGCTCGAACCTTTGTTGCACGCCCCCAGCGCCCCGGCACGCCAAGCCTGGCTCCGCATCCTCGAAACCCCGCGTGCGGCCGAGTGTTTGCTTCGCCTCGCCCCGCTCCGCGTGCTGACCCGTGTGCTCGACTGGCTCAAACCGCACGACAGCGCTGCCGTTCACCACAGCCTCGCGCTGCTGCACGATGCCTGCGAACGTGTGGGCCCCAGCCTCCACCTGCAGCCCATCGCGACGCTGCAATGGCGCTTTGTGCTGCGTGAGTTGTTCGAAGAAGGCCGGCGATTCGAGCCTTCGGGCTTTGCGCTGCGCATGGTGCACCACCTGGCCGACACCCTGCGCCCCCCCCAACCCGCGACTTGGTTCGCCTCGCTGGGCCGGGCTGTTGTCGACGCAGGCGACACGATGGTCGGCCAAGCCCTCACCCAAGCGGCAGCAGCCCAGCAGCCGCCCCCTCACCAAGTGCCCACCGACGTGGCCCGCCGCCACACCGAGTTGATGGCCGAAACGCTGGCGGCCGAAGCGCGCCGCCCACCCAGCGAGCCCCAGCCCTGGAGCCCATCCAACACCCCCGCGCAACACCCACCCGGTGAATCGATCTACATCGCCAACGCCGGCTTGGTGCTGGCGGGCGGCTACATGCAGCGGCTCTTTGGCATGCTGGGCCTCGCCAACAACGAGGCCTTTGTGTCAGACGCCGCCCGTGAACGTGCCGTGATGCTCTTGCAGTACCTCGTGAGCGGTGAAAACAGCGCCCCCGAGTCGCAACTCGCGCTCAACAAACTGCTGTGCGGTGTGCCGCTGTCGATGCCGGTGCTGCGTGAGATCGAGGTGTTGCCGACCGAGGCCCAGGCCATCGACGGCTTGCTCAAAGCCATGATTGCCCACTGG
The DNA here is from genome assembly GCF_013410775.1 of Sphaerotilus montanus. Taxonomy (NCBI): domain Bacteria; kingdom Pseudomonadati; phylum Pseudomonadota; class Betaproteobacteria; order Burkholderiales; family Sphaerotilaceae; genus Sphaerotilus; species Sphaerotilus montanus. The sequence continues at coordinate 11,804 of NZ_JACCFH010000002.1, forward strand.
AAGATCATCGGCCAGACCTCGGTGGCGGGCCTGCGTGAGTCATTCCTGATGCGCGAAGGCCAGTTGTCGCAAGACGACGAAGGCTGGCAGTTGCTGGTTGAGCCGCGTGCCTTCGACATGCTGCTCGACCACCTGCCCTGGGGTTTTCACTTGCTCAAGTTCCCTTGGATGGAAAGGCCGCTCCATGTCGACTGGCGCTGATCCCACACGCCTGATCCCGCGGCGGATGCAGGTCAACCCTGCCACGCTGGAACGCGAGCTGGCGTGGTTTGACCAGGTGCTGCAAACACGCATCGCCCTGCACTTCGGCCAACCCAGCCCGCACTCGCAGGTGAGCGACATCTCCCCGCCCGATCTGGCGGGCGACGACTCGCCCTACGCCCAGCTCGTGCGCGAAATGAACCTGTATTTCGCCGAGCGGGTGGTGTTGGTGCTCGCGCTGCTGCCGCACCTGCGCCCGGCGTTGCTCGACACACTCTTTGTGCGCAACAAGAACTTCGACCGGGGTTTCACCGAATTCGGCGGCTGGAAGGGCCGCGCCCACGGCGGCTTCTTGCCCACGTGCGAAACGGCGGCCTTCATCGTGGCGGGCGACGACCTGGGCGAGCGCCTGCAAGTAATGCGGCTCTTCGACGAAACGCACCCACTGCGTCGCACCGGCGTGTTGCGCATCGAGCATGACGCACCGGGCGAGCCCTTCTTGAGCGCACCGCTGCTGGTGGGTGGCGAACACATCACCTGGATCACCACCGGCGAGCGCCACAAGCCCGATTTCAGCAGCTCCTTCCCGGCCAAGCTCATCACCACCGTGCTCGATTGGAGCGACCTGGTGCTAGGACGCGAGGTGCTGGAAGAAATCGACGCCATCACCACCTGGATCCGCCACTCGGCCACCCTGCTGCACGACTGGCAGCTCGACAAGGCCATCAAGCCCGGCTACCGCGCGCTTTTCTTCGGGCCGCCGGGCACCGGCAAGACGCTCACCGCCACGCTGATCGGCCAGGCCGCACGGGCCGACGTGTACCGCATCGACCTCTCGATGGTCGTCTCGAAGTACATCGGCGAGACCGAGAAGAACCTGGCCCAGGTGTTCGACCAGGCGCAAACGCGCAACTGGATCCTGTTCTTCGACGAGGCCGATGCCTTGTTCGGCAAGCGCACCGCCACGTCGAGCTCGAACGACCGCCACGCCAACCAGGAGGTTTCGTACCTGCTGCAGCGGGTCGAAGATTTTCCGGGCACCGTGATCCTGGCGACCAACCTCAAGGCCAACATCGACGACGCGTTCGCGCGCCGCTTCCAGTCGATGGTGCATTTCCCCATGCCCGATGCCGATCAGCGGCTGCGCCTGTGGGAAGGCATGGTCGAACACACCGGCCGCCTGGCCGACGACGTGAACCTCGAGCAACTGGCCGAAGACCATGAACTGGCTGGCGGCGCCATTGCCAACGTGGTGCGCTTCGGTGCCATCAACGCGCTGCAAGGTGGCCGCACGCTGATCCAGGCCAAGGATCTGCGCAAAGGCATCGTGAAAGAACTCCGCAAGGAAGGCCGCACCGCATGAAACCGCGCCTGTCTGCAAACTGCGTGGCGAGGACATTGCTGCTGCTGGCCTTGGTCAGCGCCTGCCTCTCTCTCGGGGCGGCCGAGCGCCTGGCTCCACCCGCGGTGAACGCCGCTTCGGTGCCCGTCACAGCCCCTGTCGCCAGCACCGCGGCCTGCCTGCGCCCGAGCGACCAGGTCGCTGCCTGTCAGCCGGGGCAGCAACTGTCGCTGACACCCATCGCCTTGCCAAGCGCCCGCCTGGGCGTCGCCTACAAGCCGCGGCGCATGGTGGCCGGTGGTGTGGCGCCCTACCGGGTCGATGTCATCAATGGCAGCAAACCCGAGGGGCTGGATTTCACCCCAGACGGCTCGCTGGCCGGCCTGCCCGTGGGTCCGGTGCGCGCCTACACCTTCACCGTGCATGTCACCGATGCCTCCGCGCCACCCCTCTCGGTGCGGCAGGCCTACGTCTTGCGCGTCGAGAAGCTCGCTCCACCTCGCAAGGCAGCGAGCGACGCGTCGGCCAACTCGGTCGTGGTGCCAGTTCCAGTAGCCCCCGTTGTGATTCCCCCCGGGCCGGCCCAGGTCACCAGCTACATGCTGCTGCAGGAAGACCTCGACGACATGTTCCCCAAGCCCAAAACCGCAACTGCTTCCGCTTCGGGGCCAGAGGCCGCCGCGAGTGCGCCACGCAAGCGCTTGCGCTTGAGGCCGGCAGCCTTTCCCACTGCATTTGCCGACAAGATGCAGGCCATGCTCGGCCCACTGATTCACGTGGACTTCCCTACGGCCGGCTTGTTGGCCCAGGCACTCGAAGCGCGCCGCTGCGCCTACTTCCGAAGCGTGGTGAACCAGGCAGCGGTTGCGGCCGGGAGGGTGGCCACGCCGGCCGACCTGAAATGCCAAGCCGTTGCTCCGGCCGCCCAGGCCGGTGCTTCCAGCCAGCCACCCAGCTCGGGTGTGCCCGGTGTTTCACCCACGCTTTACGCTGACCTGCTGCCCGAGATCCTCAAGACCGACCTGATTGCACAGGCCCAGTGGCAGCACCCGCTCGACGGCAATGCCAAGCCACCGGCCTGGGTCGACAATGGTTGCGGCTGCGCCCCGCCGATCACCGATGACTGGAGCTACGGCATCTACCCGTTCTGGCAGGGGCAAGACGCCGAGCCGCAAAAGATCGACTTCAGCCTCTTCAGCCGCATCGGCTACCTCGGCGCACAACTCAGCGACAACGGCGGGTTGGTGAAGGCCATTCCCTTCGATTCAGCCCATGACGGCTTCACTCGAACGGCACACCGGTTCGGCACCCGTGTGGACCTGATCGTTCACCGCAGCGAGTGGAGCAATCTGCTGAGCCAGCCTTACCAGACCGAACTCATCCAGCGCGCCGTGACTGACATCGTCAAGCTCGTCGACACCCGCATGACCGATGGATTCACCACCGCGAAACGCTACCTGCTGCCGGGCTGGGATGAGCCGGTGCATATGTTCGACGGCGTGACCCTCTTCTTCGACAACGCTCCCACCGATGCAGAAGGCAAGAAGAAATTCGAGGCCTTCTACACGAGCTTCGTGCACAGCCTCATCGCTGAAATGCAAAAGACCAAGCGGTCCTACGCGCTGAACATCGTTGCCCCGGCGACCGAGATCGGAAAGGATGGCGCCTACCACTACAGCCATCTCTGGGGCTACATCCAGCAAGCGCAGATGCTCACCGAAGCCAATGCACTCGCCGGGGCAGAAGAGAAAGACTACAAGGGCACGACCGACATCACCGTGACGGTGCTCGCTTTGCTGGCAGAGCCCACGCGCCAGGCCGAGAAAGAACTGCGCGCTGGCGCCGATGCCACCGAGGTGATCCATGGCCACAGCCGCGTGGCCGTGCTGAAGTCCATCGCGCCGGTGTTGTTCCACGCGGCCGGCAACACCGGCCTGGCAGGCATGCGCATCAACGAACAACAGTTCGACGACGACCTCGCCTATTTCAAATCGCAGTTCCGCGGCATGGCTCTGTGGCCCATGCCACTGCACGACACGGTGGTCGGGCCGGCGGTCTACTCGCTGCTGGCCAAGAATTTCTCGCCCAAGTTCCCGGGGGCAATCGACGGTATGTGCCAATGGGTCTGCCCCAACCGCAGTGCGATGCGGCTGCTTTTCATGGGGCTGCTCGTCATCGGCGTCGTGGCTTTCGGCCTGTACTACGGGGTGTGCTCGGTGCGGGGCCTCGGCCGGCCCTACATCGCCTTCCTGTGGCTGGGCGGCGTGGTCACCGTGGCCGTGGGTCTCTTGCTGTTGAGATGCGACCCGCAGTTGGCGCACGTGCGCCGCGGCAATGGCCCGCTGGTCGTGTTGCTGGTCGTCACGGTGGCGACGGGCATGTATTACAGCTTGCGGTCACGCACGGATCAGCCATGAGCAGAACGTTGACGCCCCAGGTGGAAGGAAATGAACCATGAAGACGCATGCCCACGACAACGCGCACGCGGCACAACGCCGAGCAGTGGCGCACCAGGCTGAGCATGGCGACGCTGCCGCTCGACTCGCGCAGGCCGGGCCTGCCGCCGTCGATCACCATGTGAATCACAGCCCACGCATGGTGGCGCAACGGCAGTTACTGGGCGCAGCTTTCGGGCCGGTGGCACAACGCGAGCCGCAGGGTCTGGAGGAAGAGCTGCCTGTGCAGGGCAAGGCGCTTGCGTTGCAGGCCAAGCAGGTCGGGTCAGGCTCGATCGACACCGTTCAGGCGCAAACAGAAGTGCCCGCCGAGGCGAACCTCACCGGCATGCCGAATCAATTGAAGTCGGGTGTCGAAGCGCTGTCGGGCATGGACATGTCGGATGTGCGGGTACACCGCAATTCGGACAAGCCGGCGCAGTTGAATGCGCTGGCCTATGCGCAAGGAAATGAGATTCACCTGGGGCCGGGGCAGGAGCACCACCTGCCGCATGAGGCCTGGCATGTGGTGCAGCAGCGGCAGGGCCGGGTGCAGGCCACGGTGCAGATGGCGGGGGTGGGGGTGAATGACGATGTGGGGTTGGAGGAGGAGGCGGATGCGATGGGGGAGAAGGCTGAGAGTGGGTTGGTGCAGTTAATCGGGGATGGCAAAAGGCAAGACCTGGCTCCTAATTCGGGCGTGACTCCTAATTCATTACAGCGTGCCACTAACCAACCGGCTCCGGTTGCGCAATTGACGCAGGCCGAGCTAACCAACGCGAAAAATATCTGGAACGGCTATAGCGCGAAACACGGTGTTGTCGATGGGCACGTTCAGGCCGATATCACGGCATTGCAAGATGCATATAACCACTATGCGTTGCCGGCCAACGGGGGACGCAACGACGCGGGCGCCGATAATGCAAACTCGTTTTTGCGCAACAGCGTATCGGGCCTGCTTCATGATATCGCGGAAATCGATTCCCACGCGGGTGGCTATTACTACCAGCAGGAAGTCAAGGCGGGGATGAATGTCGCAAGAAGCATCGGAAGCATCGTGAACCAACAAGGCGCGCACGGCGGGATTAGCAATGCGACCGATCCGGATGTGAGTGTGGTACAGGGGGGTGGCACGAAAAAAGCAGTCGAGGTTAAGCGAACGACGAAAGAAAATGGGCTGGATGGAATGCTGCATGAAGCAATTGAGCAACTATCCAAGCGGAAAGGATATTCAGGTGCTGAAGTCCATGTAGAGATTACAAGCCCTTTTCAGGCAGCAACCGTAAAAGGCAATTTGGGCGCAGTTAGGCAGACCGTAGAAAATCACATTGCGTGTGTGTGGCGTAGACTCGGAGAAGATTACTATTACAAGCAGGCGACGCCATTCCCAGGTGGACTGTTCGAGCCCTACATAATCCTGACTGTCAAGATTCAGTATGCAGGCACCGCCGCGTTGATCTATGACCGGGACTTCCAGGTGCATTTAGAACAGGAAGCCGGCCGACGCGGGGCCATGAGGCATTCGGTTCAGGCATTCTTCCCACTCAACCCACGCGTATAGACAGAAATTTATCTCTTGGAGGTTCTACATGTCACATGCCCCATCTGTGTTTTTTGTCCAATCGCTCCCTGCGGATCTTCTCGTCGAAATGGCCAGAGAATGGCAGGAGTCGTTACACACAATCGGTGACCTGATTAGCAATGATTCTCAGCAAGGTGCCAACTGACGATCAGGCGTAGCGTAGAAGACAGACCAAGCGCAGGAGCGAGCACATGCCGATGAACCGAATCCAGTTCCAGCAGGGGATGTCGCTGCCAGAGTTCATGGCCAGCTTCGGCACGGAAGAGCAATGCGCCGAGGCGGTCAAGCAGGCGCGCTGGCCGCAGGGCTTCGAGTGCCCGCGCTGCGGCAGTGCGGCGCACTACGTGGTGGGCCACGGGGCGCGCAAGCTGTTCCAGTGCAACGGCTGCCGCCACCAGACATCGCTGACCGCGGGCAGCCTGTTCGCCAGCACCAAGCTGCCACTGAAGACGTGGTTCCTGGCGATCTACCTGCTCAGCCAGGCCAAGACGGGACTGTCGGCGCTGGCGCTCAAGCGGCAGGTGGGCGTGAGCTACCCGACGGCGTGGCTGATGCACCAGAAGATCATGCACGCGATGGCCGAGCGGGTGGACCAGTACCGACTCGACGGCACGGTGCAGCTCGACGATGCCTACCTTGGCGGAGAGCGCAGCGGCGGCAAGGCGGGCCGGGGTTCGGAGAACAAGGTGCCGTTCGTGGCGGCGGTCTCGGTCGATGACCAGGGGCATCCGCAGTACGTCAAGCTCGCGCCGGTGAGCGGCTTCACGCTGGAGGCGGTGGGCCAGTGGGCGCAGGCGGCGCTGATGCCGGGAACGCGGGTGGTCAGCGACGGGCTGGGGTGCTTCGCCGCGGTCACCAGCGCGGGCTGCCTGCACACGCCGATCGTGGTGGGCCAGCGCAAGCCGCGCGAGCTGCCCGAGTTCACCTGGGTCAATACGGTGCTGGGCAACCTGAAGACGACGTTGTCGGGTGCGTTCCATGCGTTCAAGTACCCCAAGTACGCCAGCAGCTATCTGGCAGCGTTCGCCTACCGCTTCAACCGCCGGTTCGACCTGCGCGGGCTGGTGGCTCGGCTCATCATCGATGTCGCGCGGTGCAAGCCTCGGGCTCAGCGGGTCGTTCGGGGGAATGCTGAGGATCGTTGCTAATCAGGAGGCACCTTGACAGCACCGACACTTGATACCAAGTCAGTGTTTATTTGAAACATTTTGGATTAAAGCTGTTACAAATATTAAAATCCCCCAAATTGCCTCAAACTTATCCAGGCAAAAAATGGCATCTATAGATGCAAAGCAAAACAAGAGTCGAGCTATTAGGGGGGGCAATGAAAATCAGTCTGATCGTGGCGGACAGCCACCATCTTGTTCGGGAAGGTATGGTCGCTGTTCTGGCCCGCGAGCCGGACATGGCCGTGGTGGCACAGGCGCGCGACGGGCTGGAGTTGATGCGCCTGGCCAAGGAACACGACCCGAAGGTGCTGGTGATCGACCTGTTGATGCCCAACATGACCGGGCTAGAGGCTATGCGGCGTCTGCGTGCCGAGTCGCTGCGCGCCAAGATGCTGTGCCTGTCTGCGCACGGCGAGACTGGTGAGGTGGTGGCCGCCATCGAGGCGGGCGCCAAAGGGGTGTTACTCAAGCAGAACTCGGGCGAGGAATTGATCCACGCCGTGCGTCGCCTGCACGCCAACATGCCGTACTACAGCAGCGAACTGATGAGCGCTGTGCAGCAGCAAAGCACCAAGGCAACGTCGCACCCGAGATCGCGGGTCGATTGCCTGACCCCCCGTGAGCGTCAGATCACGCAGTTGATCTCGGAAGGGCACAGCACCCAAGAGGTAGCCGACCGGCTTTTCCTGAGCACCAAGACCGTGGCCAGCCACCGCGAGAACGTGCTTGAAAAGCTCCAGTTGCGCAATGTGGTGCAACTGACGCGTTTCGCGCTGAGCGAGGGGCTGTCCCGCCTCGATCGGGGAGACGCTGGAGTGAACCCCTTGTGAACGGCGGTCAGGAAACGCGCGTATTCGGCGGTGAAGTGGCGTTTTTGATCTGAAGCGGGAGCATGAGGAGTTGCGGAGTATGAACCGTCGATGCTATCCAGGCTGCAACGATCAGTAATGAACCTTGAAGGTCGGCGAGTCCTGGGACCGCGACTGCCGACGGTCGTAGAGGCGGGTGGTGGAGATGTTGGCGTGGCCGAGCCACTCCTGTACCTTGGCGATGTCGGCCTGGTGATCGAGGGCGTTGGTGGCGGCCGTGGCCCTGAGAGCGTGGGCGCCGACCTCGAAGCCGAGCGCGGCGGTGTGGCCCCGCACGATCTTGTAGACCGCATCGGGCGTGAGGCCCGGGGCCTGATCGCGCCGGCCGCGCAGCGCCCGGAACAGCGCGCCCGACCCATCCGCCCCGTGTCCGGCCCCCTCCAGGTACTCGGCGATCAGCATGCCGGCGGCCGGGTGCAGCGGCACGTAACGGGTCTTGCCGCCTTTGCCCTGCACACGCAGGTGCATCACGCCGCGGCGCATCTGCTGGGCATCCTTCACCGACAGACGGCATAGTTCCTCGCGACGCAGCCCGTGGTAGAGCAGCGTCGCGAGGAGGGCTTTGTCTCGTTGGTCCTTGAGGGCGGTACTGCTTGCACCGTCGGCAGTGCTGGCCACACGGCCCGGCGCATCGAGCAACTGGCGCGCCTGGTGGTCGCCAAGCGCCGGGGTCTTGCCTTCGTAGGTCTCGATCGGCGGCCGGCGCACGCCTTTCACAGGGTTGTGGGTCACGGCGTTGCGGTCGCACAGGTACTCGAACAGCGAGGACAGGGCGGCGAGCCGGTGGCGCACCGTCGCCCCGCTCAAGGTCCGGCCCACCAGGTCGTCGCGCCAGGCGATCACATGCGCGCGGGTGACCACGCGGAACTCCTCGACCCGCTGCAGCCCGACAAAGCTTTGAAAGTCCTGCAGCGCGGTTTCATAGGCACGGCGCGTGGCGGGACTGGCCAGGTTGGCGAACCACTCCACTTCGGGTGGCACCTCGGCCAGGCGCTGGAAGGCGGCCTGGGTCAGCAGCGCGCCGCCGGCGCGACGGCCATCACCCGGCCGCACCGCCAGTTCGCTGCTCGGTCCACCGCGCTGCGCGCCCTCTGACCCCTGTTCGTCCGCCATGTCGCTCTCCGTCTGCTGTGCTCTTGATAACCTATTTTATCAATAGTAAAGCAGCAGGGGGTGGCCAGACCAACCGGCCAGCGACCAACCTGACCAGAAAGACGACTCGCCGGCCCCTGGCCGGCCTCCTATGCCGCCAGGTCACGCTCCGGCGGACAGGTCAGCCTGAGGCTGCTCAGCATTCTTGGCTACTTCACTTGGCCTCTTAACACGGTTGGCTGTTCCGTTGGACATCGGACCCCGAATACGCATGCTGATTCGTTCTCGCTGCAGGGCTCACCAAGGGACAAGCATCAGGGCGCATCTCGAAACAGTTCATCCATGGCCTGAACTAAGGCAATGATCGCGCCGGGGTCTGGACACTTCATGTGCGCCAGGTCGTTGCGGACCCTCGTGACCTTGAAGCAGATGTCGGCTGCAGCCCGTTGGTGGGGATCGAAAACCACCAGTTTGTTCTGCTGATCCAGCTGCATGTGAACGATGTCGTTGCACTCGAGGTCAGGGATCGCGGTCTCGATGACCCGGTCGCCTCGGGACGTCTTGCGCCTCACCCCGCCAGTTGGCGCAAGATAGACCTCCAGTGCTGGCGTCAGGATCGTCACGATGCGGTGTCGTCTTTCTTCCAGCCAAGGCATCAGAGCGTGAAGCGCAGCGCGCCAGTACCTCGATGCGATGGAGCGAACTGCGGCTTCCTGCATCGGCCCTTCGTGGCTGGCCAGATGCCACTCGTGCAGCACATGTGCCTGCACGTCACCATTGATCTCGGCGACGCTGCCGGTGTCGAACCGAGACTCGCGCCAGATGGCGTCAGTGGTCGACATCCGATGGGCGACAAGTGATAAGGATTGAGGTAGATCCAACAGGTCGTGTTCGTCCAGGCGCATGAGCTCTTCCGCGAAACCGGCATCGAAGCCCGCGAACTCGGCAACAAGGTGCTGGGTTAGCGCAGTGCTTCCAGGTCCCCGGCGACCGATCATCCGCATGCCCACGTAGGCCTTCATCTCCTCTGGGCTGAGTGCGCCACTGAATTGCACTTGCGACAACCCGGCCGTCTTTGGCCAAGATGCGCCCATATCGGTTCGCACGACCACCAAAGTCACGGCGCCGCGTGCCGAGGCGCCTTGCGAGGCCTCGGCGAAGTCCATCAGGTACTGCCTGCACTTGTCCACAGCACGTGGCGTTTTGGGCGCCAGGACGATCGTATGACGCTTGCCACTGGCATGGCGTGCCAGCTGGCTGGGACTCATGGTCGCCATCCCCATGTGGTGGCCCACATCAGATTCGATGTGCGATCCATCCTCAACGTTCAAGCGAACTGGCTGATCGGTGTCGGCGTGCGACGCCCGCAACGCGTGCTCGAACGCGTACCCGAAGCCCGTCACGGCCCGCCCTTGCGCACCGACGACGAGTGCACGGCTGTGGGCAATGGCGTGGCTGACCGAGTCGATGAAGCCCTGCGGGCCGGGGAGCATCCAGTAGATGGATGCGGCGATGGGAGCTTGAAATCGATCTTCCATGTCACATCACCCGATCAGCCGTTTGTACAGAGTGGGAACGTGCCAGGTGCCATCGGACCGCACCTGAAGCAGCCCCATCCACTGGAAGAACTCGAACTCGGCCTTGCCGACGATCGAGGTCCTGATCGCCTCTTCCACGCCATCTTCGGAACGACGCTCGCCGTCGATCAGAAGGAGCAGCTGCTCGATCTCTCGCAGATCGGCCGAGGCAAAGGCCTGCGGCAAACCTACGTTGGCGTAGAACGCCGCGAGGCTCGGCGCCAAATGACGCTGAGCCTCTTCCGCAGACTTCAGTGCCAATTCGACCGACAAGCCGCCCGTGCACAGGCGGTCCAGTTCACCGCCGAACCCGCAGGTGGCATCGAGCAATGCCTGCCGGGCCGGGCCGCTGTCGCGAAGAGACACATTCTGCTTCTGCTCGAACCTGTAGTAGACCGCGTCGTCGCCCCAGATCGGCACCGGCTCGATCCGCCATCCCTTGGGCGGCGAGCTCGTCGACTGTGGCCCATAGAGGCGCTGCGCGAGCTCCCAAGCCAGGTCCGGGCTGGCGATCAAGGCGAGACGAATCGTCGCCAACCGCTGGCGCTGGGTGGGGTCCGGCGACGCAGCTTTGTTCGACAAAGAGCCCGCCAGGACCGCGTAGCCATCGACTTCGGCTGAACGCCATGATCGGGGCGGCAATGCCACCAAGCGACGTGTCGGGGCGTTGTCCGTCAACCGGCGCGCGCGTTGCAGGTGTGTCCGGGCGTTGTCCGGGCTGGAAAAGAGCTTGACCTCGTACACCGCGTCCTGGCCCAACTCCCACTCCTTCTGGAGCTTGTCGATGGTGTAAAGGCCCGAGAGCTGATTCCCTACCCAAACGATGAGATCGGTGTCGGCCCCCCGCAGCAGACTACGCACCCAGGCACTCGGCATCGGGAAGACCTTCTCATCGCGGCCCTGCCGGATGATGAGACGACTTTCTCCTGGGATGCGGTTCTCCGTCGGCTTCTCGCTTGCCAGTTCCTCGATCTTGCGCAGAACCCGGTCACGGGTCCCGAGCATCGTGGCGATGTGGGGTGTGCGCAGACGGAATCGATTGCCGTTGCGCTCCAGCACCGTGAGCTTTTCCATTTCCTCGAGCAGCGCCTCGTAGGCCGCGCCGTTGGTTTGTTGAAAGTGCTCTGGGGTGTACGCTTGGCAATGGTCGCGGATCTCGGTCGTGGTCAAGCCCAACGAGACGCCATGTCCAGAGTTCTCGTAATAGACGTCGGCCAGGATGAGGGCAATCGCCTTGTAGCGCTTGTCGAGGTCGAGGTTCAGTTCGAACTTCTTCTGGATCTCACGCAAGAACTCATCGTCTCGCTCGACCGCATCCAAATCGACGGCTTCGACCACCGTCGGGGGTGCGGCCGTGCCCCGCTTGTTGTACAGCCGGGTCACCAGGTTCTTGCAGTACAGCTGAATGAAGGCGGGGTAGAAGTTGCACAGCGCCATGATGTGTCCTGGTCAAGTTATTTCGCACAGCCCGATAGGTTGTGTGATTGCCGATTGATGCTCGAAGGCATTGGGTGGCAAGTTGCCCAGTGTGGAGTGCAGACGCACGCTGTTGTAGAAGCTGACGATGTAGTCGGCGATGTCGCTCGTGGCCTCGGCATGGTTGGCGTAATCGCGCTGCCAGACGCGCTCCATCTTGAGGTTCAGGAAGAAGCGCTCCATCACCGCGTTGTCCCAGCAGTTGCCCTTGCGGCTCATGCTGCCGACCAGGCCGTGTCTGGCCAGCAGCGCCTGATGCGCCGCGCTGGCGTACTGGCTGCCGCGATCCGTGTGGACGATCAAGCCCGGCGCAGGTTGGCGCTGCACGATGGCCAGTTGCAACGCCCGGCACACCAGCCCGGCCTGCATGTCCGGGGCCATCGCCCAGCCCACCACCTTGCGCGCAAACAAGTCCAGCACCACCGCCAGATACAGCCAGCCGCTGCGCGTGCGGATGTAGGTGATGTCGGCGACCCAGGCCTGATCGGGCCGCGTCGGGTTGAACTGTCGGGCCAGCACATTGGGCGAGATCGGCAGCGCGTGTTTGCTGTCGGTCGTGTGCACGAACTTGCGCTTCCACGTCGAGCGCAGACCATGCTGGCACATCAAACGGCGCACGCGGTAGATCCCCATGACGATGCCACGCGAGGCCACCGCCGTGCGCAGCCGTCGGCTGCCGTACGCCCCGCCGCTGGCCGCAAATGCCGCCTTCAGTTGCACGCTGGCCTCGCACACCGCCGGCTGCATTCGGCTGCGCCTGCGGGCCGCGTAGTAGCCCGAGCGGCTGATGCCCAGCACCCGGCAAACCTGCTCCACCACCGCGGCCTTCTCTTGCAGTTGCCCGACGAGCTTGAAGCTCATCGCAGTTCCCGGGCAAAGAAGGCCGATGCTTTTTTTAAAACTTCTACGTCGCCCCGGAGTTGCTTGTTCTCGGCTTCGAGCTGGCGGATGCGCTGGTGCTCCGCCGTCAACGGCTTGCCGATGCCAGGCTGCCCCAGCTGTTCCGCATCGGCCTGTGCCAGCCAGCGCCGCACCGCCGTCTCGCCCAGCTTCATGTCCCGGCAGACCTCGCCAATGCCCAGGCCCTGCGACCGGATCATCTGCACGATCTGCAGCTTGAAGCTCGCGTCAAAGACTCTTCGTTTCGTGTTCGTCACGTTCGTTGTCCAGGTGATTTCCACCTATCGGTGTGTGCGAAATCATTAGACCAGGACAATGCGCAGCGGCAGGTTCTCCGACCCCTTGGGGAAGTAGAAGCCCAAGGCGCCAAGCGGTCGAGTGATGAGTTCGATCCCGTTGAGGATGTCGACGTTCGTCGAGAACGGTTGAAGCGCGATCGATTCAGCTTTTCCGAGCACGGAGTTGCCATCCGTCGTCATGCGGGTCAGGTTGTGCAGGCCAGCGATGACGTACCGCATTTGGCAATGCGTGCGGACCTGGTCGCACAGCGCTTGAAGCCCCGTGATGAACAATGCCTCGCCGTTCAAATCCTCCCGCATGACCTCGTCGGCCTCGTCGATGAGCAAGTAGCACGCGTTGGTGGCCGCGCGCCCACTCACGACTTCGGAGCTGATCCAGTCTCGAATGGCCTCGGGGCTGTTCAGGTCCCCCTTGGCGCCGTCAATGAACTTGGCCTTGACCAATCCGTTGTAGATGGTCCTCCAAGCAAACAGGCGGTGGTTCTCGCCGAAAGAGGCCGTGTCCAGGCGCGTTTCCAGCGGAATGTAGATGGCCATCTCGCCCTGCCCGTGGGCACCGCTCATCTCCAATTGCTGCCGGGAGTCGTTCTGGATCTGGTCCAGCAAGGATGACTTGCCCAACCGCCGGCCACCATAGAGCACAGCGGCGCTCTTGACGCCGCGCAGCAGCTTCAGTTCAGCCTTGCGCCCGAAGAACATTGTCCTGGTCTAATGATTTCGCACACACCGATAGGTGGAAATCACCTGGACAACGAACGTGACGAACACGAAACGAAGAGTCTTTGACGCGAGCTTCAAGCTGCAGATCGTGCAGATGATCCGGTCGCAGGGCCTGGGCATTGGCGAGGTCTGCCGGGACATGAAGCTGGGCGAGACGGCGGTGCGGCGCTGGCTGGCACAGGCCGATGCGGAACAGCTGGGGCAGCCTGGCATCGGCAAGCCGTTGACGGCGGAGCACCAGCGCATCCGCCAGCTCGAAGCCGAGAACAAGCAACTCCGGGGCGACGTAGAAGTTTTAAAAAAAGCATCGGCCTTCTTTGCCCGGGAACTGCGATGAGCTTCAAGCTCGTCGGGCAACTGCAAGAGAAGGCCGCGGTGGTGGAGCAGGTTTGCCGGGTGCTGGGCATCAGCCGCTCGGGCTACTACGCGGCCCGCAGGCGCAGCCGAATGCAGCCGGCGGTGTGCGAGGCCAGCGTGCAACTGAAGGCGGCATTTGCGGCCAGCGGCGGGGCGTACGGCAGCCGACGGCTGCGCACGGCGGTGGCCTCGCGTGGCATCGTCATGGGGATCTACCGCGTGCGCCGTTTGATGTGCCAGCATGGTCTGCGCTCGACGTGGAAGCGCAAGTTCGTGCACACGACCGACAGCAAACACGCGCTGCCGATCTCGCCCAATGTGCTGGCCCGACAGTTCAACCCGACGCGGCCCGATCAGGCCTGGGTCGCCGACATCACCTACATCCGCACGCGCAGCGGCTGGCTGTATCTGGCGGTGGTGCTGGACTTGTTTGCGCGCAAGGTGGTGGGCTGGGCGATGGCCCCGGACATGCAGGCCGGGCTGGTGTGCCGGGCGTTGCAACTGGCCATCGTGCAGCGCCAACCTGCGCCGGGCTTGATCGTCCACACGGATCGCGGCAGCCAGTACGCCAGCGCGGCGCATCAGGCGCTGCTGGCCAGACACGGCCTGGTCGGCAGCATGAGCCGCAAGGGCAACTGCTGGGACAACGCGGTGATGGAGCGCTTCTTCCTGAACCTCAAGATGGAGCGCGTCTGGCAGCGCGATTACGCCAACCATGCCGAGGCCACGAGCGACATCGCCGACTACATCGTCAGCTTCTACAACAGCGTGCGTCTGCACTCCACACTGGGCAACTTGCCACCCAATGCCTTCGAGCATCAATCGGCAATCACACAACCTATCGGGCTGTGCGAAATAACTTGACCAGGACACATCTCGGGAGGCACAGGCCGACCGCCGTAGTCGTCGTACGGGTTGTTGTTGAAGGTCAGTAAGCCGACTTCCATCAGCTTGCTCACCCTCTCACCGGGGTGAACCGCCAGGTAAGCCACCAGATCGTCGTCGATTAGGATAACAGGGTGGTCTCGGCTGATGGCCGACCGCTTGGCCAACGACAAGCTGGTGCGGGCGAGAACGAACGTCGGCGTGGACTGCGCGCACTCTGTGATGACCTGACCGAACGCTTCTGTCGACGGTTGGTGCTTCAACACGAAGCCTTGGAGGTGGTTTGCCGCCGACCCCAGGCTGGGCGGAATGAACATGCCATTGCCGGAGCGATCGCTTCCCAAGAAGGTTTTCGTCGGCAAGAAGAAGGCCAGGCGCCCCGCCTGTGCAGGACCGTGCATCGGCGTCGGCGCTTCCGCCGTCCCCAATCCCCGGAAGAATGCGGTCAGAGGAGCGTCCAGTTCGGTGACCTGACGAGCGGCACACAGCGAGATCCAGTTGACAATGAAGGCAGCCGCATCCTCGCGCTGTTCGGTGCTGAGGCGAGACACCCATTCCATGTCCATCGGACTGGAGGGCTGTCGAAGAACATCTGCAAGGTGTTCGAATGGGCGGTGACCTGCACCGGAAGCCTTGAGGGACGCCTGGAACTCCTCGTAGTCGTGCGCCGTATTGACTGCCTCGAGCCGCAGGAGCGGAAGCCTGTCCTCCCGGAGCAGCGCGAACGCGTTGTGAGCCACACGAATGCCGGACGGGCTACCGTCCTGCAGCATCTGACGAATGCGTTGGATCTTCTCCAGCAGACGGGCGTGGGTCTGAGGGTCCGGATTCTCCTTCGCCGCCTTCTCGCTGAAGCTGTTGATGTCGTCCTCGAGGCGCTCACGGCTCTGCTGGATGCGACCCGCGAGCGGCTCAAGAACGTGGTGCCGCAGCAATGCACGGGTGTGCGGGTAGTCCGTGTACGGTGTCGGCACAGCTGAGATGCTGCCAATCTCCTGAGCGACGTTAGCACGCGTCAGTGCTTCGATCGCCTTGAGCATGCGGCTGGCTTCCACCTCGGCAAGGGCGCCGAGCGACATAGCGTTCATCGTCCGTTGCCGAGCATCGGTCAGATCATCGGCGAACTGACTTCGCTGCTTGCGCTGGGCCGCTTCGTTCGCGGTGTGCACGGACCCCGCGACAGCCCGCGGCAACCGGAGCTCGATCGCGCGCGCAGGAAGGAGTCGGCCGTTGTCGCGATGCCCTTGTGCCGCCCGCTCAAGGAGTTCGGTCAATGCTTTGGAACCGGGGGTGGCCCGGCGTTCAGCAAGCTCGTCCTCGATCGCATCCACCTCAGGGAAGATCGCCCATGGGTCGATCAAGGGAGTGGATGCGTCATCGTCGGCATCGAGACGAACCGCCAAAGAAGGTCGGAATTCGGAGTCCAGCGGCAGCTGAAGCAGGAGCAGTTGCTCCTCGTCTGACAGCGCCGCTGGAAGCGCCTTGTCGTCCATCATGCGCAATGCGCCAGCCAAGACATCTCTCGCGAGGTCGCGGTGGATCTGCTCCACCGTGTGGGAGAACGACAGGTCCTGCACATAGTCCAGGGCCGCTTGAAGGTCCTTGTAAAGGTGAACGAGGAACTCCACCAGGTTCTTCGGCAGGTCCGAGTTCGATTCCCGCTGGCTGCGATCGACTAGGTTGAAGAAGTCCTGGATGAACTTGACCGTGATCTCCAGATTCGTCGCCAGGTAGTCGCGCGCCGGCCCTTCAAAGGCACGGCGACGTCCAGTGCGATTGCGCAGGTCACTCAAGGTGCCGGCCAGCTTTTCAACGTACTTGCGCACCTCTGGGAGCAGCTTGCGGGCCTGTTCATCCGCACCTCTTGCGATGAACCCCAAGCACTTGCCCAGCACCAGTCCATGTCGATCGTCGAACATCGCCCGGTGCATCTCGACGTAGTCGAATGCAGTCCAGTGGGTGTAGATCGATGCATCGCTGGGCCAATTTGCAGCCCGTTCGCGTTGTCGCATGACCTCGGCATTCAGTGACTCGGTGACGCCAACGCGCACGGCAGACATCGTCTCCCGACTCAGCATCAGGCTCGTGCTGTTGAGCGAGGCCAAGCGCTCGACCAAGTTCAGCAGAGGCTTGTGCTCGCTGAGTCGGGGCCTGACCTGAACCAGGATCGCCCATCTCGCTGTACCTTCATGCCCTTCGAAGAGCATCGCGATCAGGCCGGCTCCGATAATCCCGATCGTGCTCGCCAATGCGGAGCACGGCGCGCTCTGTGAAGCCAGAGTCGACTCTGCGGTGCCGCCTGCATCCAAATAGGCCTGCAAAGCGGTCGACAGTCGAGGCTCCACAGCGGCACGTGACGACAAGCCAGACAGCACCGTGAGCATGGACGACCATGCGATCGTGTGAATCGCCAGCTCTTCACCAGGGATCAGCGCCTGCAAGCCCTGAATACTTGCTTGTGACAGGGCCCAGTGTCGTGCCTGGACGGTCCTGGCCAGGGTCGTCAACAAGTCTTGCGGGTTGGGACGCTCTGCCGTGGTGTCGACGTCGACGTCCTCGACTGGTGCTTCGTCCGACTCGGCGTACGAGTCTGGCTCGAGAGGGTGGATGGCGTCGGCGGATTGGGGCGAACTCGAGTCTTCGACCGGCATCTCGCCGATCGTGCTGGCGTTGCCTGCAGCATCTACATGCGACGGCCCGGTGATGGGCGGTTCATCTGCCTGAACCTCTGCCTCGACTGTGGCCGTTTCTGTAGCGTCTGTTGATGAGGGCGCGGGACATTCAACGACAGCCTTGCCAGAAGCACCCGTGCCTGGATCAGTTCCTTCTCGGTCATCCGTGTGCTCGACGACCGCTTGCAGATCAACGCTGACCAAGGGGACCGGCTGCGCTGAAACTTGAACGGAAACGGGAACGGGCACGAGCACGCTGATGTTCGCGGTCGAGGCCTCTGGCGCCTGTGGCGCCGCGACGGGATCGGCAGACGGCACCGCCTCCAATCCGGTACCCTCGGACGAGTCGATCAGCGGACGTGATTGACAAAGGATCGGGCATGCACAGAGCCGATCGTGGAGGCGCTTCTGCAGCTCATCAAGTTCGGCGATGGCCGAAATCATCAGCGCGGATTTGCGCCGCGTGCGATCCATTCCTGACAATCCCTGTAGTTCAGGAACACGTGACGATTCCACATCTTCAATGCGGGTGAGTGCTTGAAGTGCCGCGTCGACAGCGACCTCGACGTTGCCGATGGTCGAATCGAGTGACGCTAACGAAGCGTCGTCGACGGAAGTGAGGGCTTCCGCAGGCGTCACCACCGCGAATGCCCCAGAGCGTTCCGGCAAGCACTCTGGGGTAATCCGTTCCAGGGCGGTGCGGGCACGCACGACGATCTGGGACAGGCGATCGATCAGCTGCAAACGGAACAGCTCCAGTTGCTGTGCGGCGTGAATGGCTTGGAGCTTTTCCGCGTGGAGCGCTGCAAGCCGATCGAGTTCTTTCTCGATCGATACCCGGACGCCCTCAAAGTCGGCTTGACCAGGCATCAGCAACCCCGCCAAGCGAAGCAGCTTGGCGAGTTCACCCTGCTCGCCTGCCGCGTCCCCAGCTTCTGCGGGTGTTATCACCGCAGCGGAAGTGCGATTCGCGGGACTCCCCTTCAGGCTGGAAATGGCTTGAACAACTGCGTGCCTCGGCATGGGTGGCTCCGATTCGGTCGGCGGGGTGTGTACGTGGTCACGCGAATGTGTTGGGGCGACGACGAGGGCATGGATTGGCGCGGGTGAAAAAACTTCGGATCCCGCAGGCCCCGATCGGGCAGGCGATTCGCCTGCGCCCAGGGCGCCGAGTTCGGTGCGTGGTCCCTCAGACATCACCTCAATGGGACTTTCGGGGGCAGGTAACGCGCGGCGAACCATATCCGGCATCTTCTTGATGCCCTTTTGGCGAAGTTCGAGCGCTTGGATGACCGCTTCATTGCAGTCCGTAAAGAACTGCAAGGCTGCCAATGACATTGGGCCCAGCGCGTTGGTGTTCATGGCCACGAGCAGGGTTTCAGACTGAACCCTGAAGGGGTAGTGGGCGAGCATCACCAAAGTCCAAGCGATGTCTTCGTCGCTGCCGTTGTCAACCATCCAACGCGCCATCGGCTCGCAGTCTTTGCTGGTGACTGCTTCGATCTCCGGGAAAGTCTTCTCCTCTTTCTCGAGCTCTGCAACGTACTGCAGGAAGAACTCAGTCGACCGATAGAAGACGCGTGAGTTGGCTGGAAAGAGTCCAGCGGTATCGACGGAGTACAACGACTGCGGAATTCGCAAGCGATTCATCAACCAGTCCGGGAACCCGGCGGTGGACGGCGCGGTGCCCTTCGTCTTCCGAAAACCAAGGTCACCCTGCGTTTGCCAGAACCGCTTGATGGCGCGGCTGTCCGGCCAAGCACTTTCTGGAACGACCGTTTTTCGGGTGACGAACCATGGAAGATCCACGATGACGCGGACGTTCCCGCAGAGCATGTCCTCGTAAAGCCTTCTGCAGACCGGCCCAGAGCGCCTCGAATACACTTTTGACACTGCGCGCGATGAATACCATGCGCGCGCCAGACGCGCGTCGCTGGGCTTCAATTCGTCCCCGTCGTCCTGCCGTGCAGCATCGAAGACAACGGTCGCAGTCTGGGACACGTCTCCTTGAAAGGTTTGCTTGTCCTGCATGGCCTCACCGCTGCCGTCCGAAGTCGCGGCCGCTTCGCCCAAAACAGTCTTTTCGACGTCACCCAGGTAGGTGTCGACCAACCGCGTCTTCGTCTCACCATCCTCGTCGGGCGTTGGATCGGTGTCGTCGGGTTCCGGTGCCTCGGGCGCATGGTCCGGGTACCGGATGATGTAGTCCTGCACTTTGGCCGCGAAGAACAAGGGCGCCGGCGACGCAGTCCATTCGTCGTAGTGGGCATAGCCGAGGCGCAGTCCCATCACCAGCCTGGCGATGTCGTCCGACACTGCATCGTTGGGACATGCGAGCACAGTGACCTCAAGCGACGCTGGCAGTGCCGCGTCGTCCTTCGAAGGTGACACTGTTTCCCAGTCGAAGCGCTTGCCTTCCTTGTCGTCTGTGCCGTCCGTGTCGAGGGGTTTCATACGGCGCCGCGTCCGATAACAAGACATGCCGCGTAGGATCTGAACGGTCTTTCGGTATCCCATGACCATCAGGTAGTGGTGAGGGCCCACCCCTGCCTTCGCCGCACTCCCTTCGGCTTCTGATGCGTTGATCTCAACGATCGACTTCAGCGTCGTGGTATAGGTTTCCTCGACCACATCGCCCGTCGGCGCCAGCGCAGGCTCGTTTTTCCAGGCCTCGTAGAGCATGGTCGAGCGCTTGCGAAGCGACATCGTGGCGTCGCGGTTGGAGCGCAGGCGAACGAAGGTCATCTTCGGGCAGGCCGACGCCAAGTTGACGCCATCGAGCATCACGCGAGGGGCATTCCCTGCGACGAGATTGCTGTCGTTGATGCCAGACCACAGTCCACCGACGGTGGACCAGTCGATCAAGACGACGGCGCGGGGATCGGATTGAGCGAGCTCGCCCAGCACCGATTTCACCTGGCCGGCAAAGTTCTCTTTGACCCACACCTCGTCGCTGGTGATCTGGCGCTGTGATCCGAGCCAGCGGAGGCCTTCATTGAGGGGAACCCAGGCTTTGCGCACTGTCTTGTTCGCAGTTCGATAGGCGAACTGGACTTCGGTCGTGCCCGTCGCAATCACCAGTCTGGTGAAGAGCAGAAAACTCACCGACGATTCGCTGGTGAAGTTCTTGGCCCGCGACCGCACGACCTGGATCCCGTAGATGGCATGGGGCAAGGGCGCCGGCAGGCGGGATGCGGCAAAGGCTTGCGTGCCCAGAACGACGCCCGAATGGGCCATGAACACATCCAAGAGCGCACTCTGAAGGCGATGAACGAAGTTCTGTTCGTCTGGCTTCTGGCTCTTCCAGTCGATCTCGATCGGCAAGATGTGGTGGACATTGGCATCAGCCATCGAGCACATGGTGTCCTGGTCAAGTTATTTCGCACAGCCCGATAGGTTGTGTGATTGCCGATTGATGCTCGAAGGCATTGGGTGGCAAGTTGCCCAGTGTGGAGTGCAGACGCACGCTGTTGTAGAAGCTGACGATGTAGTCGGCGATGTCGCTCGTGGCCTCGGCATGGTTGGCGTAATCGCGCTGCCAGACGCGCTCCATCTTGAGGTTCAGGAAGAAGCGCTCCATCACCGCGTTGTCCCAGCAGTTGCCCTTGCGGCTCATGCTGCCGACCAGGCCGTGTCTGGCCAGCAGCGCCTGATGCGCCGCGCTGGCGTACTGGCTGCCGCGATCCGTGTGGACGATCAAGCCCGGCGCAGGTTGGCGCTGCACGATGGCCAGTTGCAACGCCCGGCACACCAGCCCGGCCTGCATGTCCGGGGCCATCGCCCAGCCCACCACCTTGCGCGCAAACAAGTCCAGCACCACCGCCAGATACAGCCAGCCGCTGCGCGTGCGGATGTAGGTGATGTCGGCGACCCAGGCCTGATCGGGCCGCGTCGGGTTGAACTGTCGGGCCAGCACATTGGGCGAGATCGGCAGCGCGTGTTTGCTGTCGGTCGTGTGCACGAACTTGCGCTTCCACGTCGAGCGCAGACCATGCTGGCACATCAAACGGCGCACGCGGTAGATCCCCATGACGATGCCACGCGAGGCCACCGCCGTGCGCAGCCGTCGGCTGCCGTACGCCCCGCCGCTGGCCGCAAATGCCGCCTTCAGTTGCACGCTGGCCTCGCACACCGCCGGCTGCATTCGGCTGCGCCTGCGGGCCGCGTAGTAGCCCGAGCGGCTGATGCCCAGCACCCGGCAAACCTGCTCCACCACCGCGGCCTTCTCTTGCAGTTGCCCGACGAGCTTGAAGCTCATCGCAGTTCCCGGGCAAAGAAGGCCGATGCTTTTTTTAAAACTTCTACGTCGCCCCGGAGTTGCTTGTTCTCGGCTTCGAGCTGGCGGATGCGCTGGTGCTCCGCCGTCAACGGCTTGCCGATGCCAGGCTGCCCCAGCTGTTCCGCATCGGCCTGTGCCAGCCAGCGCCGCACCGCCGTCTCGCCCAGCTTCATGTCCCGGCAGACCTCGCCAATGCCCAGGCCCTGCGACCGGATCATCTGCACGATCTGCAGCTTGAAGCTCGCGTCAAAGACTCTTCGTTTCGTGTTCGTCACGTTCGTTGTCCAGGTGATTTCCACCTATCGGTGTGTGCGAAATCATTAGACCAGGACAGCAACCCCTGCCGGTCCTTCCCCGGTCTGCCAACCCCGCATGGTCTGCCACCCTCTCTTGGCAGGGAGGAGGCAGGTTCAAACCTGTTTGGAAGGAGCCGTCATGGCTGACACCCTCGATTCCGGCACGCCCGCCGGAAATGCACCCGCGCGCCCTTCGGCCGCGACCTCGATCCCCTCGGACCCTGACCTCCATCGTCCCAACGGACATCCGCTGCCCGTGGACGCCCTGCGCCGCGGCTTGGCTTTGCTGCTGAGCAACGTTGCCCTCGACCTCGACAACCTGCGCGAGTTGATCTCCCGTGCGGAGCCTGGGGATCCATCGGTCCACGCGGTCCTTGGCGATCTGCTCGCCGTCAGCGCCTGGCGCTGCGATGTCGGTGCCCGGCAAGCCGATCCGAGCACGCCACTGCGCCGCACGGACGCGGAACACTTCCTTGAACCCGAACTGCTGCGTGCGCTGGGGCTTGGTCATGCGTGATGCATCGCCTGCCCTTCCTGAGTTCGCCGTTTGCTGCTTGTTCCTGGAGTTCTGCCATGTCTGTTTCTGATCTGAATCTGTCCTCCCCGATGGGGTCCGCTGCACGTCGTGCGGTGGTGGTTGATTTCACCCGCGATGTCGATCAGCGGCCGCTGTGTGGCCACGACATCGAGAGCTTTCGGGCGTCTGTCGGTCTGTCACGCGCTGAGTTCGCGATGGCCATGGCGCTCATGCCGAACCAGTACCGATCCACTGTCCAAGACACCCGCGCCTTGGCGCTGGACCGGGAAATCCTGCTGCGGCTGTACTTCGTCAGTCCGGGTCCGGCTGCGTGGCAGAGTTGGACGCTGGGGGAGGCGTTCGGTGAATGCTACGGCCCACTGTTGCGCAGCTTCGAGCTGCCGGCTCACCAGGCGAAGGCACGGGTGATGCTGTACCGACGCTTCACAGCGATCATGGGTCGCTCGGCGGCACGTGGCCTGTCGTGGTTCGACGGCAACCAGGGTCACAGCTTGCCGGTGCGGCGGGTGCTGGGCAAGCTCATAGAGCTGGCTTCACCTCGCGAGGTGCTGGAGGCGATTGCGGCGAGGTCTTATGCAGTGCGCGGACTGGATCTGGAGTTGATCGCGCCGCTGCCGACCATCGAGTCGGTCAGTCGGGTGCGCTGCGGTCGCTCACCCAGGGTTCGCCTGACGAACCTTTGCGGGGACCAGTCATGAACACGGCGGTTCAAAGGCACACGCACTCGGGCACGCCCTCGGACACCCAACCTCACGCCCATGCCCAACTTCAGCAGCATCACCTGAAGGACCACATGGCGCTGGAGGCGTATGCGCTGCTCGCGCGGTCACCCGCGGGCGTACAAGCGGGCGCACTCACGGCGCCACTGCCAGCGGTGCTTCATTTCATGGAGCATGCGTTTGTCTTCGACGGCCTGACGCCGCGACCCGACCTGATCTGGGGGACGTGGGGCTGGTCTTCGCATCGGCGTGGGCAGGCACTGAGCAGCCGGTTCGCGGATCGGCATCACCAAGTGTCGATCCCTTTGCGGTTGTTCTACTGCATGCCGGGCGCGACGGATATCCATCAGACGATGTCGGTCCAGCAGATTCAGGAAACCGGGCTGCTCAGCCTGACGCGGCTGACTGCAGTACCAAAACGCGCGCTTCGCGAGCGCTGGCTGGACCGGGTCGGGCAGGAGTGGGGAGCCGACAGGCGCCGGGCGGTCGTGGACTGGTCGGTCGCGCAGTTGGCGGTGGAGTTTGCGCGGTATGCGCAGGATTTGCTGCGTGGGCCGCAGGACCTCGGGCTGAGCCGAGACGTGGCACTGACGATGGTCGTGCATCCAGTACGGCCGGGGCGGCAGGATCGGCATGCGCCACCGGAGCCGCCTATCTTGATCGCGTCGGCGCGGCGGGATCCGGCGCGCATCACGCGCTGTGACGCGCACTATCTGGCGCAGGCCGTGGTGGTGTGACCGTGGGAGGCAGGGCTGCCCTGCCTCCATCACAGACCCACGCCCCTGTAGTGCAGATGCACGCGCGCTCGGGTTCCCTTGAACAGGATACGCACGGGAGCCCCAGGCGCCACTGCGCGCATTCCGGCAGGCCCTGACCAGGGCCTGTTTGTTTGGCGAACCGCCATCAACCTTGTTGGACACAAGGTCCATCAGCAACACCGGCGACGTCCCGCTCTGGGAGCAGCCACTTGCAGCAACTGCGCCACGCCAGGGTCCCACAGGGAAATGTGAGCCACTTTGAGGTCGGTATGGGACTGCGTACCCATACATCCGGTCGAACATGCCTAAAAATTAGGCACTGAAAGCCGAACCGAGGCGTGACAAGGACTTGCGCTCGGCACACACCGCTTGTTCACAGGGTTATCCACCGAGACGGTGGACAACATTCAACCGGATGATCAGGGGTCGCGCGGCGTACTGCGAACGGTCACCCAACCGCTTTCCGTGCATCGACAAGCATGGCAGCTTCTGACCTGAATGGCTGCGTTTCGGCAGCGCTGCCATCGCATGGCTATTCATTCAGTTCTTGCCCAGAACTCCTATCTGTACTGGGATAGCGGTTCCATGACTCACCATGTACAGCTGTAGCATACAGCCTCACGATCACCGAGCCGAGCAGTCCGTGCAACACGTCACCTTGAGCTGCGCGACGAACGATCACGGCACTGAGGGTACCTTTAGATGACAGTTCCTTGATCGCTTGATCGACCCAGACCTTACGCTCGGAAACTGGCAGCGCCATAAGCTCCTGACGCACTTCGGCAATCTTGGCATTCATCCAATCAGCTTGAACCCGCGCATCGACTTCTTGGCGCGGCATAACTGGATTTTTTATGAGAGCAGGCTTGACTGCTGCGGCAATT
This sequence comes from Sphaerotilus montanus, assembly GCF_013410775.1. Classification (NCBI taxonomy): domain Bacteria; kingdom Pseudomonadati; phylum Pseudomonadota; class Betaproteobacteria; order Burkholderiales; family Sphaerotilaceae; genus Sphaerotilus; species Sphaerotilus montanus. The sequence goes on from NZ_JACCFH010000002.1 coordinate 36,854, forward strand.
GTCACCGGATTTACTGAAACGGATGGCTCAACAACGGCTGCAGCATCAGTACGCAGTAGCGTACGCAGATATGAATAAGCATCGTCAACGGGTAACAGGCGGTTGTTGGCGATGCGCCGTTCCAACACGTCGAGCTTGACTCGAACGGCAGCATCATCAAACTCGGTCAGCAACCCGTCCAACTTGATCTCTCGAATGCCAAGAGATTCGGCTCGCAGCACCAAGTTCGCATCTACCGGACTGGCGGTGACAGTCCCCCCCCTAAGTGGGGCGCGTTTGCGACGGACGGCGAACTGTACCTCGGTAACTGTACGTCCTTGGCGATGTTCGATCAGTTCGATCTCAATGTCAGTTTCCCGATTAATTTCGTCAAGTGCTGGTTTTACGCGCTCGGACTTGAACTTGCGCCATTCGCGCCGCTCCGAGCCTCCAGGTGCTTGGTTCAATGCATCCGTCCACCAGTCAATTGGCTTACGACTTGTCACACCTGATGGATTGTCCCGGTAGCGGGCGCATATCTCGTAGAGTGCCATGGCCGTGTACGTTCCTAACCGCGCTAACACATCCAAATCGAGACTGGCCCAGCGCAGCGGCTCACGCAACACCCCCATGATGGACGGGGGATAGGACCACGCAACCCAGTTCTCGCCGTTGCGTACTTCGATCGCTACCTCAGACAGCATCGAAAACCCCCTCCACTTGACACTGTCTCCTGGCGCGGTCGACTCCCAGTCAACTTCTAGGCCACGCATTTCCCGTAAGTAACGTTTGGCTGCCGTCCGATCCTCGCCGGATGAGCCAGTCGTTCTCAGCAGTGCAGGCAGGGGAGCTTCAAACATGTAGTCAGCCTTGGGCATAGAGTCCATAGCCACTAGCCGAGATTGAGCAACCTGAAGCATTGCGTTGTAGAGGCGTCGCCCCGTTAAGGTTACCCGCCGCGATCGAGGAATCATGACGATCATCTCGTGCGGCTTGCGAAGTTCCGGGCCATCGGAAGCAGCGTCCCGGCATTCAAGGGTGTTCATGGGCAACGATGTGAAGTGTGTCGCAATGATATGTCCAACGCATCTTGGACACAAATCCGGAAAAGAGCAGATGGCGACAGCAGAACGCACCTATCCCGGGTAAAACCTGGACACTTTGGAGGATGAGACCCGTCCCAAGCACACACTCTCTTCCGGGTAAGGCCTGGACATTGGTGCATGCACAGCACGAAAAAATCCGGGTAAAACCTGGACACTTGCACAAATTAGCCACTGACCGATCGATTCAAAGTACAAAAAATCAACGATTTTTCATATCAAGGAATGCCGGGTAGAACGCGGACAAGTCCGGGTAGAAGCAGTACGCAACCGGGAAAAGTCTGGACGAATCCGGGTAGAAGTTGGACAAATTTCTGAAAAAATCTTTGTAAGCTGTTGATTTTAAAAGGTTTTTTTAACTTCCAAGTCAGCTTAATCTCTTTAAGAAATTTGATTCTTTTAAACCCCCCGATAGAGACTTTTTCAAGTCAAAACAACAGCCCAAGACTCCGTGTCGCTTGGGCTAGACACAAAAGGACAGCCAGCATGTGCTGGTCCTTGAATTTTTGAAAACTCCGCGGACAATCGCAGACTCTGCAACAAGAACGCTGACATCATGAACATCAAACATGTTCCGTCTGGAGAGAGCCTACTCATCCACCGAGCTCCGATCCGCAGACAGTCGCTAGCTGACATCGAAGCCCAAGCAGCACGTATCGCAGCCATGATGGAACAGATCCGTGCGGCAATGCTGCCACCGGCATCTGTCAAGCACGCGCCTGTGGTGAGCGCTGCACAGCTCGCGGAACTTTGTGGAGTTGATAAAAGCAAGATCGCGTATCGGCTTACGCGTGGGGATCTGCCACAAGGCACTATGGTCGGGAACCGACGCGAATGGGCTATGTCGGATGCTCGAACAGTGGTCCGGGACTTTCGGCAAGAGCACATGCGCCCATCACAAGCTGCAGGAACGACCATTACCGTAGCCAACTTCAAGGGGGGCGTGGCTAAAACCACTTCCGCTGTCACATTGGCCCAGGGTCTTGCAATGCGCGGTCACCGTGTGCTTGTGGTGGATCTTGATCCACAAGGTTCAGCTACGACTTTGTTTGGGGTTCTCCCGGGCGCGGAGGTAGAACCAGAGCACACTGCGATGCTGCTGTTTTCTGGCGAACAAGAGGATTTGAGCTATGCGATCCGGCCGAGCTACTGGCCAGGTGTGGATCTTGTTTGTGCAGCTCCGCTACTCTTCGGTGCCGAGTTTGCTTTGCCAGCTCGGCAGACCAGAGATCCTGGATTCGAGTTCTGGCGCTGTCTCGACCGTGGGCTCGATCAAGCTCGAACAGACTATGACGTCATCTTGATCGACACCCCTCCGGCGTTGTCGTATGTGACGATCAACGCACTAATGGCTGCTGACGGGGTCATCATGCCTCTACCGCCGTCAGCGCTGGACTTCGCTTCTTCTGCACAGTTCTGGGATCTATTCAGTGATCTATGCAATCAACTGATTCGCAGTCGAGGGCAAGACAAGACTTTCGAGTTCATCGATGTTCTGCTGTCACGAGTCGAATCGTCAGATGCGGCCAGTTCGGTTGTTCGGCAATGGGTGCTTGAGGCCTATACAGACAAGGTGTTGCCGATCGAGATTCCAAAGACGTCGGTTGCGGCCACAGCTTCGGCCGAATTCGGTACTGTCTATGACCTCCCTCGTGGAGCCGTAAATTCGAAGACATTTGGTCGAGCTCGTGATGCATTCGATCGTATGTGTGAACTGATCGAACAGCAGATCGTGGCGGTGTGGGCAGCTCAGATTGAACAGATGGAGGTGTGAGATGAAAAGCAACAAGTTACTGGACAAAGCAGCCCGACTAGATTTCAGCAATCTGCCCAGAACGGTTCCTGCCGCAGAGGATGGCAATACCATTTCTCCTTCAAGCTTTGTCCCAAAACCTAAAACTGCTCCTGGGGCATTGATGGCTTTTGCCAACGATACCCGTTCCGAACTTCTCAAGGAAAACGAGACTTTGCGCGTTCGCGCGCAAGACTCGGAGGTGTTACGCAGCCGACTGGATGATGCTCTGAGTGATTTGCAGCAGTGGGATGGTGCCAAGGCAGCACGTTTGCTCGACCCTAATTTGGTACATCCAAGCCGCTATGCGAATCGGCATCCTGCCAGTTTCGAGGGAAGCGACTATCTCAAGCTCAAGACGGAAATTCAGGATGCGGGCGGGAATGTTCAGCCAATCAAGGTGCGGCCTATCCGTGGGGCTAAGAATGAAGTTTCCGAACGTTATGAAGTTGTTTTCGGCCATCGACGTCTTAAAGCTTGTCAGGAACTCGGCTTGCCTGTGCTTAGCTTGATTGACAACTTAGACGATCAGGCGCTGTTCGTGGAGATGGAACGGGAAAACCGGGCGCGAAAAGATCTTTCGGCGTGGGAGCAAGGCACGATGTACCGGCGTGCCTTAGACATGGGTTTGTTCCCTTCGAACCGCAAACTGTCAGAAGCGATTGGCGTTGATCTCAGTGCATTAGGTAAAGCCTTGGCTCTGGCTAATCTGCCGGAGTTTGTAGTCCAAGCCTTTCCGTCACCACTGACGTTGCAGTTTCGATGGGCTAAACCTCTGTCAGACGCAATTGCTTCTGATCCTGATCGGATACGTGCAGAAGCCAAGGCGCTGTCCAGTCAAACTGAAAAACTATCGGCCCGGGAGGTCTTCTCTCGTTTATCAGCCGTCCAATCAGCACGTCAAGAGAGGGGGGTGGAACCGTTCCACTCCCCCGTACGCGATTTGATCACATTCGGCGGTCGGGACGTCGCCTCAGTAGTCGTGCAGCAAGATGGGCGTGTCGATGTTTCGATTGAAGCCGGAGCTATGCCTGTCTCCGCCGAGGTGCTGCAATCACTCAAGAATGCCATCGTTGCAGTACTGAGAAGCAGTGCGACGTCTTAATTTCAAGAGGGTGGAACCGTTCCACCCCCTCTCCACTGCCAACGCTGAAATGCTCGGCATACGAAATTTGGATTCAATGTCCAGGTTTTACCCGGAAAAATGAATTGTGTGCGCACACGAATCACCAACTCGACGAACGGAAGCCGACCTGTTCGGCGGGGACTTCAAGCTGTCCGAGTACGTGCGCGTGATCCAGTTCTTCGCTACTGACCTTGCGCCGACAAGGTCAACTTGTTGGCCGTGTCAGGGCAGCGCTGGTCGGTCTGCAAGAATTGCAGGCATGAAATCCACCCCGAGGAAGTCGCCCGACGCTGCAGGGCGCTTCCAGAAACCGCCCCTGCAGCCCTGAACCCGGCCTACGCCTGCACAAATCCAGCGCGGGCAAGCAGTTGATGCCGGCTGCCAGCCGCTGCCCCCGCCGTCGCGGTGCCCCGCGACGGGGCTTTGCCTCTCACACGGGCCGCGCAGACGCACCTGCGCTCTTGACCAGCCACACCAGTCTGCGCGCGTTGTAGGCCGCGCACTGCAGCGTGATCGCCAGCGCATTGCGCGCCAGCGTCATCGCCCGCACGCACTTGCCGCCTTGCTGACTCAGCGCCGCGAACACATGCTCGACCCGTGCCCGCGTGCGGTTGATCGTCTTGTTGCGCTGCTTGAGTCGAACCTTGGCCGTCTGCCCAGGCTTGGCGCGGCGCGCGATGCCGTCGGCCAATCCGTGCTGCTGCAGCGTCTGGCGGTTGGCGGCGCTGTCGTAGCCCCGGTCAGCCAGCAGCCGCTTGCGCGTATTCGCCACCTGCAGCATGTCGGGCAGTTGCTGTCCATCGTCCGCGTTGGCCGCCGTGATCTTCATCTGTCGGATCAGCTTGTAGCGCGCGTCCACGTTGCCTTGCAGCTTGTAGCCGTAGTACGACTTGCCGTGCTTGATCGTCCAGCGTGCATCACGGTCGGTGTGCGCCAGGCGCTTCTTGCTCCAGCCCTCGGGCGCTTCCCCCTTGTTCAGCGCCTCGCGCTCCCGTGCGTTGGCCTGCGTGATCGGCGCCTGCACGATGCTGGCGTCCACGATCTGCCCGCCCCTCGGGATGAAGCCGTGCCGCTGCAACTGCTGGCTCAAGCTCTCGAAGATCGCCCGGCCGCCCAGCCCGCCTTCGGCCAGCCGCTGCCGGAAGTTCCACAGCGTGCGTGCGTCCGGGATGTTCAGCGCACCCTCCAGCCGGCAAAACCGCTGGAAGCTCAGCCGGTCGAGCACCTGGTGCTCGCACTGCTCGTCCGACAGGTTGTACAGCCCCTGCAGGAACACCATGCGCATCAGCACCTCGGTCGGGTACGGGGTACGTCCGCTCTTGCTGCAGTCTGTGCGAGGGCAAGCCTTGTCCACCGCCGCGGCCATCGCCGCGAAGTCGATCAGGTCGTCCGCGGCCTCGTCGGGGAAGAACCTCGATGGCTTGATGCGGAAAGTGATCATGGGGCGGCATCTTGCTGCAGCGTGCGGCTCAGGTGAAGGTCAGGGCCGGTTTCTAGAAGTGCCCTGCAGACAAGCCGATCTCGTATGCGGGATACCGATTTCCGCCGGAGGTGATCAGCTACGCGGTCTGGCTGTACTTCCGCTGTCCGCTGAGCCTGCGCATGGTCGAGGAGATGCTGGCGGCACGGGGCATCGAAGCGACCTACGAGACGGTTCGACGCTGGGCATTGAAGTTCGGGGGCGCCATCGCCCAGCGCATTCGCTCGAACGCGCCAGCGTGTGGCGACAAGTGGCATCTCGACGAGGTCGTGGTGACGATCAACGGCCACAAGCACTGGCTGTGGCGCGCGGTCGACCAGCATGGCGCCACGCTGGACGTGCTGGTGCAGAGCCGGCGTGACCGACACGCCGCCCGGCGGCTGATGCGCAAGCTCCTGAAGAAGCACGGTCGCGTACCGCGCGTGCTCGTCACCGACAAGCTCCGGAGCTACGCGGCCGCGAACCGGGATCTGGGGCTCGACCTGGACCACCGGCAGCACAAGGGGCTGAACAACCGGGCGGAGAATTCGCACCAGCCGACCCGGGTCAGAGAGAAGGTGATGCGGGAGTTCAAATCTGCACGGCACCTGCAGCGCTTTGCGTCCACCCATAACCAAGTGGCCAACCTGTTCATCCAGAGTCGTTACAACCGAGATGCGGCCGCCAAGCGGGCGGCTCGCAGCCATGCCTTGGGTCGGGCCAGTGGCGCCCAGACGTTCGGCGTCACAGGCGTGTGATGTTGGTCGACGTGGCGTCGGCGGCCGCCTCTCGACCTCGCCGTAGCAAGTTGACAGTACCCGAGCGGTCGTTCAAGGCGGAACTGGTCAGGCAGAGCCTGGAGCCTCGGTATCGGCCATTGCCTTGGCCGGCGGGGTCAATGCGAACTTGCGGTTCAAGTGGCGTCGGGATCACCTGCGTGCCAGCATGGCGAGCAGCGCTGCGCCAGCGTCGACCGTGTTGCTGCCGGTGCATGTTGCCCCGGGTGGCGATGACGGGGACTCGCCGCAGTGGAGTCGCCACCGGCATCGGCCTAGCCAGCCATGCCGGCCCACCGTACCGTGCGCGGCGGTGTCATTGAACTCGACATCGCAGGTGCGCAGTTGCGCCTGCGCGGCCCGGTCGACGAGGCCAGCCTGTGCAGCGTCCTGCGCGCGCTGCGCCAGAGCACATGATCGGCCCGCGTGCGGGCACCCGGGTGTGGCTGGCTGCCGGTGCCACGGACATGCGCTGCGGCATCGACAGCCTGGCATTCAGGGCGCAGGCTACGCTGGCAGCGGATCCATACGGAGGCCATGTGTGAGTTCTATCTGCGCAATCCGAGCGAGACAGAGGGGCAGCCCCGGGCTGAGGATGTCCGACTAAAGCGGAGCCACGGATGCGTTGTTGATCTGCACTTCCAGTTCCCGCAGTCGATCGACGATCGCACCGAACGATGGAGGCTCCCCGATGAACATTCCTGCGTCCACCATGTGCTGAAAGTCAGCTTGCAGCGCCACCAAGGCCGCACCGTCGGGAATCAGACGCAACTGACCCACCAGGCAGTCGTCGTACCGGGCGTATCCGGTGCTGTAGAACACCTTCTTGTGCCGGACGACATCGGCCAGCAAGTGGCGATCTGCCAGTGCAGTGTTCCCGTGTGGCAGCGCCGCCAGCCGTGCCAGGTCATACCAGTGGCGGGACAGCCGCTCGGCCTGGGTGCCGAATTCGCCGCGCTGACAAGCGACGTGCATCAGCGTGGCCTTTTCCCAGAACGTGCGCGCAGGGGACAGCACGCTCACCCGTGCGCCGGGAAAGGCGAGTTCGGGAAGTTGTGCGGCAATGTCTGGCTGGATGAAGTGCGACTCGTTGGGCTCGGTGATGTTGCGACCCCCGAACTCGATCAGCACGTTGTCGCTGATGTAGCCCCCCACGGCGTTGCCCAAGGCACTCGGGTAATGCACGCGGACGCATTCACCGTCGTCGCTCGCCTCGATGCGGGCACCGCCCGAGCCGCAGTCGGCCAGAAGCTGCGTCTCCAGAAAAGGGACCAGAACATGGTGAACGTGGTCACGCACGAAGGACTTGAGGCCCTCGCTGAACTGCTTCAGTTTCGTCTTCGACAGTCCTGCGGCGAATGGATCGACCGTGTTGTCCAGACCCCGGTAATCGAGGGTGATGTCCACGTCTTCGGAAAAGCGGTCAATGGCGCGGTAGACCTTGGACAGCGAGGTGCCGCCCTTGAACGCCATCGGCAGCCGTCCTGCGTGGGTGAACAGTGCCTGCAGCACCCAGCACACCCAGACATCCTTTTCCAGCACCACGGGCGCCCGGCCGAGCTGGGGTGCAAGCGCCCGGTAGATCTCCGAACGCTCCTGGGGCGTGAGCTGAAGGAAAGTTTCAGCCATGGGATTGCTGCCGCTGGTGGCGGAAGACGGCGTCGCTCATCCAGGCTGGCATGGCGCCGGTCGCGGCGGTCAGCGCCTCGAACTCGACCGAGGGCAACTGACACCGGATCTTCTCGATCAATGCGGGGGTCACCACCTTCTGGCCGAGGTACCACATCGCGGCCAGTGCCATCCCGGCGGGGCGGCCCGCCAACGCGAGCTTGCGTTGGCTGACATGCTGCAAGCGAATTTCCATGGAGCCGACACGGATGCGCCGTGACGGCCCCGAGGTAGAGAACACCGGTTGTGTCGGCACCTGGGTGGTCAGTTGAAGCCGGCGTGCGGCCTCGGCACCGTGCATCTGCAGGGTGGCTCCGGTGGTCTTGGCGAGGGTCTCTGCAACCGCCATCGGGTCGGGCATTACCCGGCCGACGAAGCGGTTCATCTCCGGGCGCACGAAGACACCGCGGGCGACCCTCGCGATGAAACCAGACTTCACCAGTCGAGAGAGCGTCTGATCGACGGTCGCTCGGGTGCCACACGCCAGAAGCACGGCGGGTGTGAACGGCTCACCGAGCGGCAGGCGTTCGATGTGCTGGCGGATCTGCGCGGCGGTGGTGAGGGAAGCCGTCATGTCAGGAAATATAAATGATTTTCTGACAACTGGTTCAGGATTCGACATCGAGTCACGATGGCCAGAGGTCTGATGTGCATAGAACGAGCGCTTAGCCTACGTGGCGGACGACCTTGATGACGCCACCACCGCGTTGCCGATGCACCTGAGCGGACAGCCAAGCGAAGAAGACCTCGGGTGTGGCTCTGATGGCGCACGCGGACCGGCGGAACCAAGGCGGATGGCGTTCTGGGTTGCAACTGCGCGAGAACGCGGGCAGGGCAGATCCTGATGCATGGGCACGTTGACTGACGCGCAGCGGTGCATCAAGGCCGGGGCGCTGTCGTCGGTGTGCGAAATCGAGGTGCGACCGAATGGGTGCGCCGTCATGTTGGGCGTGCTTACAGGGTGCCGGGTATATAAATATACTAACGTTCGAGATTGCTTCTCTAAATCGTGAATTCAGAAGACACTCAGCTTCTATTCATGGCGCGTTAGTGTATTTCACACTGATTTTCGAATTAGAGAATGACTCCGGCCAAGGTCAGCGATGGTTTGGTTCAGTCCAACTGCTATGAAGGTCAGCCAAGATTTTTTCTAAAAACAATGTTCTGGATCGATTCGCAACTTCACGACGTTCGGTCCTGCCAAATAGCGGATGGAGTGACTGAGACGCGTCCGAAAGCCGGGGGCTAGATGGGTGAAGCGCAGGGTAGATCGGACCTGATCAGCAACGGGTATGTCCGTCAGAATTGATAAAAGCGGTCTGAATGTAGGGCAATTGTCGCCCAAATTTGGCGTGATCCTCGTGGATTGACACCATCCTGAGCGGCCGCAACAGGAGTGCATGACCGTCGTTGTCAGGTTTGCGTGAAACCCAAGTCACGACTTCCGTGCGCCAAAGCAAAAATGATTTTGCGAATTCATCCAGAACCATCGAACCATTTTTGCTCCGGCCACTTCTCTCAGAAACAGGATCACCGAGATTTTTTGGGTGACTTGATCGATCGACCTAATTCCCCAAATTGTTCGGCAAGCTCAGGCTTGTTTGTTAGCCATAGCCATGGCTCTGGTGACTTTTGATGCAGCTTTTTAATATAGCCCAAAAAAATGTCAGGCGTGACCCAAGGAGCCATTTCCAAGGCTTTGATGGCAAGGCCCCACTGGACCAGATCGTGCGTCCGAATTTTCTCAGCCTCTTTCGCTTCATTTTTAGCCATCTCTTTTTGATGGCCTGCTTGCCGAGTATGAATGCCGATATTAATCTTGCCTGCCCGATGCAACAAATTTTCGATCCTTATCAACTGCCAGTATTCCAGGTCTTCGGATCTGCGCCGCGGTCCGTAGGCCAGTGCAATCATTCTGGATTGGTTGGGGGTCAGGTTCTTCAGTGCACGAACAAAGGGGAGGTGACGTGCTTCGAACTGGACAAGGCAGGGCTTAGGTTTAACAGTTTTTTCAGTCATGGGCAAAGTATACTGATGACCAGGCGTTCAGTGAGCTTTAAAACTTCAGGTTTTCAGTCATGGAATTCATCACACTTTGCTTGAGAAGTTCGTTTTCGCGTGCGCATGATGTGGCATCGACTTGTCTGTGCGCGTTGGTCGCGGTACCGGGTGTCTTGCGCGCAGGTATCAGGCAACGAGGGGGGCCGACAGCAGAAAGGGTGGACACCAATCGGAGGAGGTCTCGGGTGTGTGCGCACGTGAATGCCCACTTGTCTGTTTCTCCGGTGCCCGGAGAAACAGGTGTGCATGCAGCCGATCACCGCGCCCCAGGCTATTGTCAAGACAACCAGGAGTGGCAGCATGGCTGGTGAGTTTCACTGTCACTACAAAGCAGGGGAAACCGGTCATGCAGGTGCACATGCACGCTATATCGCCCGCTTGGACCGCTATGCGTCCCGATTGCGCGTGGAAAAGCTGGTGGCCACAGCATTCGGCAACATGCCCGTGTGGGCACGGCATGACTTCACAATTTTCTGGGATTGTGCTGATTTGTTTGAGCGGAAAAATGGCACACCCTATAGTGAAGTCGAAATAAATCTCCCGAACGAACTCTCATTTGCGCAGTGCATCCTGGTTGCACAGGAGGTTGCTTCAAGCATCTGCGGAACGCAGCATGGCTACACCTGGGCGCTTCATTTCAAGCAGAGCGACCTGACAGGTCAGGCCCACTTGGGCATGCACTTGATGTGGTCTGAACGTGCAGATGATCGTGTTCAGCGCGATCCTCAGCAATATTTTGGACGAGCCGCCCCGAAGGGGAAACCGCCTTCTTCAGGCGGCTGCCGAAAAGTGCGTGCGACGATGAACCGGAGCGAAAAGTCAGCATACGTGGAAGCGGTGCGGACCAAGGTCTGCAGAATCCTGAACAAGTACCTTGAAAAATTTCTCCATCGACATCGGTTTGACCACCGAAGTTTTGAACGGCGTGGCTTGGCGCGGATTCCAAAATCACACGTTCCTACCAGTCAATTGAAGCGCCTGTCGCTCGAAGAGCGCCGGCTCATCATCGAGCAGCAGCTTGTGCAAGAGGAATTGGCGCTTCTGGAAGCCCAACGCTTGGCCGCCGGCATCAAATCCGCAGGCAATGAATTACCATATGACGTGGCGGGTTGCCTTGAAGGTCTGACAGAAGCCGTGGAGCGTACGCGCGAAGCGCTGCAGATCGTGGGGGGGCCTGTCGAGTTCGAACCTGACCTGATCGAGCTTGAGAAAGCCATGGATGCGGCGCGCTTGCGTTTGATCGAGTGCGATCATGCTCGATCAATCATTGTCCGCTTGCCAGCACCGGCAGATATTGAGACACAGTATCAGCGCGTTCCCGAGCGGGGGCGTCCGATATTCTTGGATTTCAAGCGAAAATTACTGATGCGCCTGGGCTTGCCTTCAGACCCTGCTGTGCTGGCATCGCTGAGCGCGGATGCGAAAGCCCTGCCGGCTGCCTTCGAGTCCTATCGGCTTGCCTGCAAGGCATTTGAAGCGGCTGGCGGGGTTCTGCTACCCGAAGAGGACGCAGAGGACGCAGAGGACGGGGAGGACGGGGAGGACGGGGAGGATAAGGTCTTGCGTCCGAAGTGAATCTGCGGGTCATTCTGGCTGAATGAAATGATTCTCGGCCGTATGGCGGCGACCATGGGTGTCCTTCGTGACACCTGCGGCGATCGAGTTGATCAGGCCCGCACATTCCTGACTTCTTCAAGGATCGGTCCCGAGAGTCATTGCTCGGGTGACTTGGTGAGTTCTGCAATTTTGCAGATTTTTTGCAAAATTGCAGAACATGAGCCTCGCTCAACCGACCTGCGGAGCTTGAGACTGTGCAAGTCCGCGGCAATCTCTGCAAAATTGCAAATTTTCTGCAATTTTGCAAGGTATGGATCGTGCTTGTCTGACCAAGTGGAGCCCGGAGTTCTGCAATTTTGCAGATTTTTTGCAAAATTGCAGAACATCAGCCTCGCTCAGCCGACCTGCGGCGCTTGAGACTGTGCAGGACCGCGGCAATCTCTGCAAAATTGCAAATTTTTTGCAATTTTGCAAGGTATGGATTGTGCTTGTCTGATCAAGTAGAGCTTGGAGTTCTGCAATATTGCAGAGATTTTGCAAAATCGCGGATTTTCTGCAATTTTGCAGAACACGAGCCTTGCCCGGCTGACCTGCGGAGCGTGCCGGTGTGAGTCCGTCGTCGAGGCTGCCGTTGACGGGTGGGCGCTGATCTTGTTCAGCCCGTGGATCTGTCACACCCCTGCGGCCTGCGGCATCTCTGCCGGCAACACCACCTCGACCAGCGGCACCTCCCAACGGTCAACACGCACCTTGTCCAGGTACTCGACGTGGGTCTGCTCGCGTCGGCGCACCATCATTCCAGTGACCTTGGCCTCCAGCACCTGACCCGGACGCCCGGGTGGGGGCGTCCTCTGGGCGAGCCGGCCCACCAGTTCACCCTGCTGGTTCAGGATCTGTCGATCGACGACCTGCACCCGGCTGCCCCAGCCCAGTTTGGCCAGTCGCTGGTGCAGCGCGTCGGCAGGCCCGGCCCGTCCCGCAAAGCCCAGATCGACGTCGGCCGGCCCCAGTGACAGGTACTGCCGCTGCAGTTCCGGTCGCCACGCCGGCACCGGCTGACTCGCCTGAACATGAACCCCGTCCAATCCGTCCAGCCCCTGCAGCAACCGGTTGCCCCCTTGCTCCCCTCGAAACAGCGCCAGGGTCTCGCACGCGCGGGTGATCGCCACATAGAGCAACCGCCGGTCATCGCCGTGCCCGGCGCCCCAGTCGCCGCCGTCCATCACGAGGACATGGCGGAACTCCAGTCCCTTGGCCCCGTGCACCGTCGTCAGCCTCAATGCTTCGGGGCTGCCGTCCCTGCCGACCTCGTCGGCGTGTTCGTGGAGCAGCTCGATGATCTCGCGCGGTGGCAACTTGCCGCCCGGACTGGACAGCGCCAGGTCTTCGGTGATGCTGCGCAGGTCCTGCCAGTACGGATTGGTCGGCTGCTGCCGGCCGAGCGCTTTCACCCAGCGCGCCAGCGCCGCCGTCGAGCGCAGCGCCCGGCCGCTGTTCATCACCGCACGGCGCACCTGCTGGCCTTCGCGCGAGTGCATCACCGTCAGCAGGGTGCTGCGTGCGTCGCGCGGCAGGACCAGCGTGTAGCGCCAGTCGGCCAACTCGCACAGCACCCGCAGCGGCACCAGGCACTGGTGGGTGCGGGCCAGCACCGCGATGTCGCCAAGCGCGAGCTGGGGGTCCAGCCGCCGCAGCCGGGAGATCTCCTCGAACACCATCTGGGCCTGCTGGTTCACGTCGGTCGGGGCCACGATCAGGCGCACCCGGCCTTGGCTGTCCGGATCCAGGCGGGTCCAGCGACCACCGGGCCGGCTGTCGCGGCGCCGCGCGTCCGGGCGGATCGGGTGCTCGGCCTTCATGCGCTGCTGGGCGCCGCTGATGACCTGGTGGGCGACCTGGAGGATGTGGGGTGTCGAGCGGAAGTTCTCGACCAGGTACGACACCTCGACCGGCGCGTAGTCCTGCTGGAAGTGCTGGATGAACTCGACGTTCGCGCCCGTGAAGCCGTAGATGTTCTGGTCGTCGTCCCCGACCGCCATGATGCTGAGCCGGCCTTCGGCTTCGGGCAAGCGCCGTCCCGCCAGCGCACTGACCAGGGCGTACTGCTGCGCGTTGATGTCCTGGTACTCGTCGACGAAGATGTACTCGTGGCCTTGCAGCAGCCGGTCCCGCGCCTCGCCCGCGTCGGCAAAGGCTTCGCTGCGGCCTTCCAGCAGGTCCACCGCGTCCTTGAGCAGTTTCCTGAAATCCACTTCCTGTGCAGGCCGCTCGCCGTACCGCTCACCGAGCTGCCCGCTGTTGGCGCCGGTGACCCCACCCGTGCCGGCCAGGCTGGTGCCGGTCAGTCGCAGCGCCATCGCGTGGTAGGTCAGCACCGTGACCGACCGTGCGTCCTCGCCGACCAGGGCGTGCAGACGCCGCCGCAACTCGATCGCCGCGCTGCGGTTGAAAGCCAGCGCGAGGATGCGGGAGCCGGCCACCCGGTGCACGCGCAGCAGGGCGGCAATGCGGTGCACGATCACCCGGGTCTTGCCTGAGCCCGGTCCGGCCAGCACGAGCCGGTTGCCGGGACCGGGCTTGGTCACCAGCGCTTCCTGTCCGGGATGCTGGAGGGCCTGGATGATGCGGCGGTACGAATCATCCGTGGTGGCCTGCCTGAGCAGCTCCGTGCGACCGCCAAAGTACTTGCGCAGGAACTTGCCGCGTGGCCAGGAGAAGTAGGCGGCCACGAAGTCCTGGGCGGCGTCGATGTCCTGCACCCCGAGTCGGGCGTACTCGTGCATGACATGGATCTGCAGGTTGCGCTCCAGGTAGTGCGCCTGCAGGCTCTCCAGGTCCTCCTTGCGCCAGCGCCGTTTGTCCGCCTCGCCGAGGAGTTCGATCGTCATGGCCGCACGAAACACCGACCGGCCCTTGTCGAGCTGGAGGATGCCGGTCTCGTGCAGGTACAGCAAGGCCTGCTCCAGGGCCATGGCCACGTCCCGCAGTTCGCTGAACAGGACCAGGTCCGCTTCGATCCGCTCGACCAGTTCCTTGACCTGGCACTCGACCACCAGGTGAGCACCCTTGGTGTGGGCTGGCACCCGGGCCAGCAGGGTGTCGAGCACCACCTGGGCCACCGCGCGGCGGCGCATGCACAGGGTGCGGATCTGCACCCAGGACCGGTTGAGCCGAACCTCCAGGCTGTCGCCCCCGAGGCGCTTGACCTGCAGCATGCTGCGCTGCGCAGGCTCATGGCCGAAGCGCTCGGCCATCGAGCGCAGGCAGCGCAGCAGCCGGTCGGGGTTCACGGTCACATCGCCCTCGGCCAGGTTCAGGCGACGGCGCAGCTCGGTACACATCGGCCGCATGTTCAGCGTCAGCGTGTCGTCGGGACCGGTCTCGGGGGCCAGCTCCTGCATCAGGCCGAGCAGTTGGACCTCCAGGTGCTGCAGGTGCAGGAAGGTGCTGTCGGACGCGCCCCGCACGCCCTTGCTCACCGCCGCGGTCAGGCCCAGGTCGTTGGCCACCACGCCGAGTTGTTCAAGCCCGTGCAGGATCCGGAAGCACTCCTCGGGCGACACGCCGGCGGCGAGCATCAGCTCGTCGGTGCTGATCCCCTGGGGAGAGACCTCGTGGAACAGGCTGCGGGTGACCGCCTCGTAGCGTTCGCGCTGCACGGTCTTGAGACCGGCTTGCCGGATCGCCCGCAGCGCCTCGTCCAGCGAGGCCGCCCGCAGGCTGGTCGGGAACACCTGGCTGCGGTTGTCGTGGCGGCGCACGAAGTCCCGGCGCTCCAGCCAGGCCACCGCCGTGGTGACCTTGGTGCTGGCGTCGGGCGCATCGACCTCGATGTCGACGCCCTCGGATTCGATCAGCAGCTCCTTGGCCGAGACGACCACCTCGCGGCGGTGGAAGCGCTCCGCCCGGCTGCGGATCGCCTTGAGCAGCCCCTGAAAATCTCGCCCGTCCAGCCGAGCGCCGGCGGCCATGCGGAACTGGGCCTCGACGTCGAGTTCGTCGAACAGCAGCACGCAGCTCGCCGGCTGGCCGTCGCGGCCGGCACGCCCGGCTTCCTGCAGGTAGTTTTCCAGCGATCCGGGGATGTCGGCATGCACGACCAGCCGGATGTCGGGCTTGTCCACGCCCATGCCGAAGGCGTTGGTGGCGGTGATGACCTGGAACTCTCCGGCCAGGAACTGCTGCTGGATGTCCTTCTTGACGTTCACGGGCAAGCCGCCGTGGAAGGCGGCGCAGCGCAGGCCCGCCTGCCGGAGAAGTTCAGCGTGAAGCTGGGTGGCCTTGCGGGTGGCGCAGAACACCACGGCGGCACCCCCGTCGCGCAGGCCCCGGGTGAGCAGCTCGACCAGGTGTTGGCCCTTCTCGGCCCGGCTGGCGGTGATCACGCGGTAGTTCAGGTTGGTGCGTTCGTGCCCGCCGAGAAAGCAGCGCAGCTCGATGCCGAGTTCTTCCCGGAAGTGCTGGGTGAGGTCGCTGATGACCTCCTGTCGGGCCGTGGCGGTGAAGCAGGCGACTGTGGCGGCCACGCCGGGGAAGTGCTCGCGGATGAAGCGCGCGACGTAGAGGTAGTCGGTGCGGAAGTCCTGACCCCAGCGCGACAGGCAGTGCGCCTCGTCGAACACCCAGGTGGCGATCTGTCGCAGGCGCAGGGCCTCGGCGAAGGCGCGGTTGCGGAACTGTTCGGGGGAGACCAGCACGATGCCGGCTTCGCCCAGGCGAATCTTGTCGAGGGCCGCGCGCCGCTCGGGCGGCGTGAGCATGCCGTTGAGGGTGACCGTGCACTGGACACCCTGCCTGACGAGGTTGTCGACCTGGTCCTTCATCAGCGACTGCAGCGGCGAGACGATGACGGTGAGCTGGCCGGTGCGCGCGTAGTGCGCCAGTGCCGGCACCTGGTAGCAGATCGACTTGCCGCCCCCGGTGGGCAGGATGGCCAGCAGGCTGGTCTTGTCGAGGCCGGCGACGACGATCTCGCGCTGCAGCGATCCGCCCCGGGGGCTGGCGGGCACGGCCCGGAAGCCGGGCAGCCCGAAATGCTGTTGCAGCAACGCTTCGGGGTGGTGGTGCCGGGCGCAGTGGCCACAGTGACCGTGGTCACCACAGTCGAGGGCCCGCAGCTCGTGGATGAGGGCGCCGGCCTGGGGCCAGGTGGCGCGCACCCAGTGGGGCAGGACCGAGGTGCCGGCGGCCACCCGCAGCCAGCTCAGGGTCTGCGCCAGTGCCCAGCGCTGGTCGAGTGGTGCGGTGAGCAGCGCCTGCACCACGGGCATCAGGCGGGTGGTACAGCACACGTCCCCCAGCAGGCGGGGCAGCACCGTGGACACGAAGTCGAGCGACGGGGCCGGGCGCGAGCGCAGGCGTGTCATCAGCAGGTGAATGCCGGGGTCGTCCTGCAGCAGGAAGTGCAGCACGCCGGTCCAGCGCGGATGCTGGAGGTTCAACTGGCGCAAGGCCTCGATCTCCTCGGCAAGCAGGTCCAGGCTCACCCGCGCGTCGCTCAAGGGGTCGTTGCGGGTGTCCGAGACGACCTTGTAGTCCTTGAAGAGGCGGTGCGAGGACTGCTGGGGGAAGACCAGGGTCGACAGCTCCAGCGTGTCGAGGATCGGCCGGTCCAGCCAGTTCAGCCCGGCGAGCTGGGCCGTTAGCGCGGGCAGGTCATGTCGGCGCAGGTGGTGACCGGCGATGACGTCGACGCCGTGGGCGAGCTGGTTGAGCTGATCGATGACCTGGGCGGTCTGAGGGATCGAGGTGGGGTGGAGGTCGGTGAGCAGCCTCTGTGGGTGGTCGCTCGGGTGGTCGCTGCGCAGGGCGCCGAGTTTGAAGATCCGGTTGTCCTCGGCCGGCAGGGTCTCGACGTCGACGCACAGGACGGTCAGGCCTGACAGCGGTGCGGGTGAGGCCGTGGGGGCAGGCGAGGCGGGTTCAGGTGACGCCGGTGAAGCAGGTTGGACCGGCGGCGCGCAGCCCTGGTCCGCAGGAGGGATCTCGAACATGACATGACCGCGCCGTGCGGTGCCTGGGGGTTCAGGCAGCGGGCGGATTTTTTAGTTTGGTCGTCGAGCGTAATCCAGAATGCCCCTGCGCTCAGGACATGGGTGTCAAGACAAGGTCTGTCTGCACGCGGCGAGGTCTGATCCGCCCTGGCGCTCTTCGAGGTCAGAGTTCCGGATGTCGGCCGTCGTAGGCACAGCGCGCCAGCGACCGGCCGCAGACCTGGCAGCCGGCGGGTCGGTGGAGCAGGCGGATCAGCCAGCGCTGCACTCTGGCGCATTCGAGCGAATGCGCCGGCCAATAGCGGTTCCGAACTTCAACGCCCGACGTCGAACTGTCTCGTAGGTCACTTCGATGCCCCGCGCGGCCAGCAGCTCCTCGACCATGCGCAGCTCAACGGGAAGCGAAAGTACAGCCAAATCGCGTCGCTGATCACCTCAGAGGGGAAAGGAATACCGCGTACGCGATCGGCTTGTCTGTGGCGCTAGGTGACTTCCTCGGGGTGTGCATCATGCCCGCAATTCTTGCAGGCCGACCGGCATCATCCTGCCTCGGTCAACAAGTTGGCATTACCGCGTGGAGGCCGGTTGCCTTGATTGAGTCAGGTAGGTAGGCGTAGCCTGTCAGTACCCGTCGAACCACTGATAGTGGTTCAGCACCGCGCGACAAAACGGCAGCAACCAGCCGTTATCAACCAGTGAGTACTACTACCGCGCCCACCTCGACTTCAGATTGGCTCAAGCAACTAAATGCGCCAACGCATGTCGTATCATGGTTTTTTACTATTTCAGGACATCATCCTCGTGCCGGAAAGCGCAACTTCAGTCTCTCAGCGAGCGCCTGAGCACATAGCGCACGCTCCGAGCGCTGCGCAACCACGCGCATGACGCGCAATCTACCTTGAGACCGAGCGACAGCGGTCATCCCTCTTGATTGGCCCAGGTACGTCGCGAGTGACGTCACCTGAGCGAGCAACCATCCACACTTCTTATGAGCCTTCATGCCAACTGCAACCCTCGGCCGTCAGTGTTTGCAGCCGACCGTAGAGCTACGGTTCTGAGCCTCGACACGTTCCTCAAGGGGAAGGTTCACGGGAGGGACTTCTTCGACGAAAACTACTTCACCACGGGCATGTTGACGCTCGTGGACCGCGCTTTGCGACATCTGTCCGGCAGCAACGCAGGGTCGTCGGTCTTCTTGCTCTCCCAAGCAATGGGAGGCGGCAAGACACACAGCATGATCGGCTTGGGCCTGCTGGCCAAGGATCCGGAACTTCGCCGCCATGTGCTGGGGGACAAGGATCCCGCACCCAAGCTCGGTCGTTGCCGCGTCGTCGGCTTCAATGGCCGCAGCACCGACGCCCCTGGCGGCATCTGGGGCTCCATCGCCGATCAGTTAGGCAAGGCGGACCAGTTCGCCCGCTATGTGTCCCCGCTACTCAGCGCGCCCGGACCAGAAGCTTGGAAGCAGCTCCTCGGCGGTGATCCGCTCGTGCTGTTCCTAGACGAACTACCGCCCTACCTTGAATATGCCGTGGCGGTACCCGTCGGCAATGCGGATCTGGGTGTCGTCACCACCACCGCGCTAGCCAATCTGTTCGTGGCCGTGGCCGAGATGGACAACGTTTGCCTCGTGCTTTCGGACTTGGCGGGCACCAACTTCAGCATCGGTCAGGCCAATCTGCAAGCGGCCTTCAGCCGTTCGCTTCAGGGTATAGGTAGTGAGGCTAGGCGCATCGCCGTGCCCATCACGCCGGTCAACCCGAACGGCGACGAGCTTTACCACATCCTGCGCAAGCGCCTGTTTGCCTCCGTGGCACCGCAAATTGAAGTGGAGCGTGTGGCAGGGGCTTACCGCGACGCCTTGCGCGAGGCCTCGCGCATGAACCTCACCACCACTGCGCCAGAGACCATCTACTCGCGTGTCTTGGATGCCTACCCCTTTCACCCCGACCTGCGCGAACTCGTCGGCAAGTTCAAGGAAAACGAGGGCTTCCAGCAGACCCGTGGCGTCATCCGGTTGATGCAGATGGTGGTGGCGGATCTGTGGAAATCGGACAAGTCCAAGAAGTCGGACCTGATCCATCCCTACGACATCGATCTCAACGTTGATGAACTTGCCTCCGAGATCCGCACCATCAACCCGTCGCTCAGCGAAGCCATAGCGCACGACATCGCCCACGCCGGAGATGCCGAGGTGGAGCAGATCGACGCTGCGAACGGCAACACCGACGCGTCCGAAGCGGCTCGCCTGGTGCTGATCGCATCACTTTCCACCACACCCGGTGCCATCCATGGCCTGCGCGAATACCAACTGGTGGACTGCCTGCAGCGCCCGGGTCGCGACTTGTCCACCTTCAAGGCCAATGTGCTGGACAAGCTGGCCACCCGGGCCTGGTACCTGCATAGCTCGGCCGATGGTCGCCTCTACTTCAAGAACCAGCAGAACCTGGCGGCCAAGCTGCGTGCCACGGCGCAGTCACTGCATGCCGAGACGGTCGATCGCATGCTGCGTGAACACCTCGACCAGCACTTCACCGCGAACCTGCGCGACTGCTATCAAGTCGTGAAGGTGCTGCCGCCGCTGGACGAAGTGCAGGTAGAGCAGGAGAAGACCACGCTCGTGGTCGTTCGCCCGGGCGGGCAAGCCAATCAGTTGCCTATCTCTTCGGACTGGCAGGCGTGGTGGGGACAGCAGCAGTACAAGAACCGCGTGCTCTTCCTCACCGGTTCGCGTGACACTTTCCAGAAGGTGATCGATGCGGCTCGGCAGACCCGTGCGCTGCAGAGCATCGAAGACGACTTGCGCTCGGAGCAGACGCCAGCCGATGACCCGCAGTGGCGTGCGCTCGATGGCCTGAGGGACCGTATCGCGCTGCAGTTCAGCGCTGCACTCAAAGAGGCCTTCGACCAGATCGTTTACCCCAGCATCAGCAGCGCATTGCGTGCAACAGGTGTGGATCTCGCCTTTGCCGGCAATCGTAGCGGCGAAGCCATCATTCGCCAGACGCTGGAAGGTGCGCAGAAGTTCACCCACAAGATCGATGACGACGCATTTCGCTTGCGGGCCGAAGCCAGATTGTTCGGCAGCGCGGACACCAAGGCCGTACTTTGGTCTGACTTCAAGCGCAATGCGGCGGTCAACACCAACTGGCCCTTGCACAAGACCTCAGCGCTGGATGACATGAAGGCCGAATGCCTGCGCCGCGGCCTGTGGCGTGAAGAAGGCAACCATGTGCGCCGTGGCCCCTTCCCGCCGCCGACGCCGTCCGTGGAGATTCGCGAGTTGTCGGTGGACGACGATGGTGACGGTCGCACCTACCTCAAGATCGAGCCTCTGCACGCACCGGCCATCGTGTTCGAGACCGGTGATGCCGACCCCACCCCGGCATCCACCCCGGTGCCCACGCCGGCACGGTTCGAGGCGACGGCCTTGCGCTACCGCTTCCTGGCCCATGACCCAGCGGACATGGCGCGACTCAGCCCGGTCAAAGAGTGGACGGCTCGCCTGCGCCTGAAGTATCAACGCCACAATCGCGGCGATCACTTCGAGGTGGAACTGCGCGTACTGCCCAAGGCCCCCGGCGTTGAGATCCGCTACACCACGGATGGGTCATCGCCCACGCACGTCGGCGCTGCCACTTATGACGGCACCTTCCGTGTGCCTGCTGGTAGCCGCGTGGTCTGCGCGGTGGCATCGGCCAGCGCGCTGGGCATCAGTTCCGAAGTCCTGCGCATCAGCATTACCGAGGGCGATCGCACTGGCCCGAAGCTCGATGCCGCCAAGCCGGCGCGATGGATTCAGCGTACTAAGCTTGATGATGCTGGTGCCGTGTGGGATTTCATCCAGCGCCTGGATGAAGCCACCACGGTCATTGCTTACGACTTGCAGCTCACCGCTGAAAGCAATGACGGTTTGCAGCACATCGAATACTCTGGTGCGCTTGACGCTGGTTACACCGCGGCATCAATGAAAGCCGCAGCAGATAAATTGCAGGAAATCGTCGGTGCTGGCGCCTTGCGCATGGCCGTTGGTTCGCTCGGCTTTGCCACCGGCCAGTCCCTGCTGGACTGGCTCAAGGCTACCAACCAGCCCTTTGAAGCCAGCAAGGTTCAACAACAGACCTGACCGATGACCAGCAAGACTTCTACCCGCAACAGTGCTGATGGCCGCAAGGTCGTCGGCCTGGGCTTCTTGCCCGACGAGGCCCGCCACGGTTTTCTAGTCGATGTGCCTAAGGGCACTGGGCCAGACGCCATGGTGTGCATCTCCGAGCACCGTGGCGCCGACCTGGATGGCCTGGGCGAACGCCACAGCAGCCCGCTCAACCCCGCCAGTCCAGCGCTGCGCGTGTTGATCGACCGTAGTCGCTGGCTGGTCCTGGCACCGGCATTCTGGGAAGACGCCAACCGCCGCCTGCGTGCCAACGGTCTGCCAGTGGCCAAGTTCGTCAAAAACCCGGCCAAGCCAGTGCCACTGCATGCCTCGCTGGGTAAGGAGCTATGTGTGCTGTGCTGGGCCGTGGAAGATGCCCCGCCGACCGATATCCCCAATGCCCTGCGCAATTGGGAGGCGCTGGCGCCCGAAGAGCGCTGGTGGCTATTCACAATGACTGTGGCCACGACCGGCCAGGCGCTTCAAAAAAGCATCGGCTGGCGCAAGGCCTTGCGCGCCGCATTGGCCGACAACCCCTTCATCAAGGGTGAGGGCCTGTCGCCCCGAGCCCGCCGCGAATTGCTGGGACATTCCCAGCTCGCGCTGAACCTTTGATCGTCCATGCCCATGCCCGCATTCATTGAGACCCAGTTCCCCATCGCGCGTTTGTCTGCCGAGTCGTTCAAGGAACGCAAATCTGTGTCTGGTCAGACCCTAACTGGTCTGGGTAAATGGTGGGGCCGCAAACCGCTAATCTTGGTGCGTGCTGCTATCCTAGGCATGCTGATGCCGGCCAGCGATGATGCAAAGAAGGACCGCGAGGTCTTCCTGCAGATCTTGACCATGGACGACGATGGTGCCTGGGCACGCTGCAAGCCGAACTTGCAGAAAAAGCTTGGGCGGACTGCATTTGACGCATTGCCATATGCCAAGCGCCTTGCCCATTGCGAACGGCCCGAAAACATCGTTGGTCCAGAACCTGAGGCATGGGCAGAAATCAATGCACACCTGGGGACCAATGCCAACAACTTGCAGGAACTGGTCGAACAACTTGGCCAGCGTACTTTCGGCTGCAAACCTCGCGTAGGCGACAGTTTTTGCGGCGGAGGCTCTATTCCGTTTGAGGCGGCACGCATTGGCTGCGACGCCTATGCCTCTGACCTGAACCCGGTGGCTGGCCTACTAACCTGGGCCAGTCTAAACTTGCTGGGTGGGGGCCGGCACGTGCAACAACAAGTCATGGCGGTTCAGTCTGCCGCCCTCCAGGAGGCTGATACGCAGGTGCGTGCGTGGGGTATTGAGCACAACAGCCTCGGTGAGCGTGCAGATGCCTATCTGTACTGCGTTGAAGTCAAACCAGAAGGCTGTGACTACTACATTCCGCTTGCGCCCAGTTGGGTGGTGGATGAATACAGCAAAATCGTAGTTAAGTGGCATCGCGAACCCAGATCTGATCGTCTGACTGCAGAAGTAGCCGAGTTGGGCGATGCCGAGCTTGAGTTATATAAAGCGAAGCTGGGAGCAACTGTCGTCAAGGCTCGCGTAGTTGATCCATTTAATTCCACGCGCAGTTGGAGTGTAGAGGCACTTCGAGGCCCAGATGGATTGCGTCGTTGGACGAA
Organism: Sphaerotilus montanus; assembly: GCF_013410775.1. Classification (NCBI taxonomy): domain Bacteria; kingdom Pseudomonadati; phylum Pseudomonadota; class Betaproteobacteria; order Burkholderiales; family Sphaerotilaceae; genus Sphaerotilus; species Sphaerotilus montanus. The sequence goes on from NZ_JACCFH010000002.1 coordinate 60,143, forward strand.
TGATGACGTGGTCCCGCGTCCAGGTGATGTGTTCCAGGAGCGCTTGTATTGCATCAGATGGGTAGACGACGAGGGTAACCGGCGTTACGCCGCACCTGATGCGAACGATCTGGCGAGAGAGGCACAAGTTCAGCAGCTTTTGCGCGAACGTTTTGCACATTGGCAATCTGAAGGCTTCATCCCGTCGCGTGCGATTCCTGAAGGTGGGGACAAAACTGAGGAGCCTATTCGTACGCGCGGATGGACACGCTGGCATCACCTTTTTACGCCTCGGCAATTGTTGATACATGGACTGCTGATGAAGCAACTCATGTCCACTTCGACATGCGAATTGACGGCTGCAGCCATGCTGACTGTCAGCAGGTTTGCTGATTGGAATTCGCGGTTGAGTTGTTGGCTTTCTAGTGGCACTCAAATTGCGGGTGGGAAGAATACATTTCTTAATCAAGCACTGAACCCGTTGTTTAACTATTCAACACGGCCACTGTCGATGCTATCGTCATCCAAATTGACATTCAACCGGGGTGTAAATCTAAGCATTAGAGGGAATGTCGAAGTTGCGGACGCGCGGGACATCCAAGAAAAATGTGATCTCTGGATTACTGATCCCCCCTATGCGGACGCTGTTAACTATCATGAGCTTGGTGATTTTTTTCTAGCTTGGTACGATAAAAAGTTAGGCCGAGCTTTTCCGCAATGGATTCCAGATTCACGAGCCGAATTGGCTGTGCGTGGCGATGGTGATGATTTTCGCCGTAGTATGGTGGGAATCTACAAGAATCTAACTCGCCATATGCCAGATAACGGACTGCAGATGGTGATGTTTACACATCAAAATCCAGCGGTATGGGCGGACCTAGGCATGATTTTATGGGCCGCAGGGCTGAAAGCTACCGCTGCATGGACCATCAGCACGGAGACTGAATCTGCAGGAATTAAGAAAGGCAATTACGTGCAAGGCACCGTTTGCTTGGTGCTGCGTAAGCGCATTGGCGACGAACCCGGATTCCTAGACGAGGTGTACCCTCTGGTGGAAGACGAGGTGAAGCGCCAGATTGTAAGTATGCAGGCGCTGGACGAGGGCAGCGAACCCAACTTCAACGACGCCGACTACCAACTTGCCGCCTATGCTGCAGCGCTGAAGGTGTTGACGCAGTATGGCAACTTGGACGGCCGCGACGTGGAACACGAGGTGTTCGCTGTGCGCGACAAAGGCAAGAAGAGCGACTTCCAGGTGGTGATCGAGCGTGCGCTGACCATTGCTTGTGATGCGCTCATCCCGCGCGGTCTAGACGCCGTTTGGCGTGACCTGTCACTGGTGGAGCGCTACTACCTACGTTCACTCGACATCGAGAGCCGTGGCGAGCATCGACAAGGCATGTACGAGGAACTGGCGCGCGGCTTTGGGGTCACCGACATCAGGCCGCTGCTCAAGAGCGACAAGGCCAACGGCGCGCGCGTGCATACGCCCAGTGGCTTTGCTGCTAGCGGCCTGGCTCCGCTGGGCGGTGCCGCGGTGGCAAGTGCGCCACACCCCTTTGCTAGCGCCCCGCTGCGCCATCTGTTGTTTGCCGTACGTGAGACTGCGGTGGCCGGCGACAACCCCGAATCCGGTCGCCAGTACTTGCGCGACACCTTTGGGCAAGGCTACTGGTCGCAGCGCGAGCGCTTCGTGGGCCTGCTGGAGTGGCTGGCCGCGCTGGGTAACGCAGCAGACATGGAACACTGGAAGACCGACTCGCCGGCCGCGCGCATCCTGGCCGGCCGGCTGCGCAACGACCACGCCTGACGCAGCAGGGCCTACCCATGTTGCGCCATTCCAGCCGCCGCCTGCGCCTTGACCAAAACGTGCTGGCAAAGCGCTTGGTGGGTGCGGTAACCTACGACCGCATCGCTGGCTACTTTCGCAGCAGCTTGTTCGAGGTGGCGGGCGAGGCCCTGGCGCAGGTGCAAGGGCCGATACGCATCGTCTGCAATTCCGACTTGGACCCGCAGGACTTGATCACCGCTGCCGCTGCGCAGGCTGCTCTGCGCCGGAGCTGGTGCGCCGGCAAACCCGAGGACGCACCACCTGCCGCACTGCCCCGCTACAAAGCACTATACGAGGCCCTGACCAGCAAGCGCATCGAGGTGCGGGTGCTGCCGGACACGGCGTTTGGTCTTATCCACGGCAAGGCCGGTGTAGTGCGGCGCGCTGATGGCAGGGCCACGGCATTCCTGGGCAGCGTGAACGAGAGCGCCAGTGCTTGGCGGTTGAACTACGAGCTGCTGTGGGAGGACGACGCTCCCGACACCGTAGCCTGGGTGCAGGAGGAGTTTGACGCCCTCTGGAACGATCCGCGCGCCATCGACTTGAGCGTGTGCCCGTTCATTGCGCAGGACGTACAGCGCATTGCAGCCCGCCGGATCATCGAGGTACCGCAGTGGAAGGCTACTGCCGACACCCAGATCGCCGCTGCTTCTGCGGCGGTGGAAACGCCGGTCTACCGCCGCGAGCAGGGCCTGTGGCCGCACCAGAAGTACTTTGCCCAGTTGGCTCTGGAGCGTCACCGCCTGGGTGGTGCGCGGCTGGTGCTGGCAGACCAGGTGGGCCTGGGCAAGACCGTGCAACTGGCCATGGCCGCGATGCTGATGGCGCTGGAAGATCCGGATGGAGGGCCGGTGCTGGTGCTGGCCCCCAAGCCTCTGTTGCAGCAATGGCAAGGCGAGTTGATGGAGCTGCTGCATTTACCGTCGGCGCGCTGGAACGGCCGCGCCTGGGTTGATGAGCACGCGCTGGAATATCCGTCCGAAGGCGTCAGGTCGCTGGGCAAGTGCCCGCGCCGCATCGGGCTGGTGTCGCAGGGTCTGGTGGTTCGCGGGCTGCCGGAGGCCCTGCAGCAGTTGCTGTCGCGCCGCTACACCTGTGTGATCGTTGACGAGGCGCACCGCGCCCGGCGCCGCAACGTGCCCAAGGTGGACGCCAGCGACGAGGATGTGGACGAACGCGCCGAGCCGAACAAGCTGATGGCCTTCCTGAAACAGATCGGTCCATGCACCAAGAGCATGTTGCTGGCCACAGCCACCCCGGTGCAGTTACATCCGCTGGAGGCCTGGGACTTGTTGGATATCCTGTCCCATGGCAACGACGGTGTGCTGGGAGGCTGGACGCGTACCAGTCCCTGGTTCCGGCCCAGCCACTGCCTGGCGGTTGCCAACGGAGAGGCCTCGGTACCAACCGAGGTGAAGGCAGGCTGGCAGTACGTGCGCGACCCCTTGCCAGCGCGGGCCGAAGGTGACGGCTTCGACCGCATCCGCCGCAACCTTGACGCCGACGACCACACTTGGCAGTTCGCGCCCGAGGTGCTGGACAAGCTCTCGCCTGCAATCCGCCGTGTGCAGTTGCAGAACGGTGTACTACCAGGCTACGGCGACCAGTTCAACCCGCTGCTGCGCTGCATCGTGCGGCGCACACGTGGCTACCTGGAGGCCACCGTCAACCCGGCGACTGGTGGCTATTTCCTGCCCAAGGTGACCGTCCGCCTGTTTGGTGAAGACAGCACCAGCGCGCTGGGGTTGGGTGGGTACTTGCGCGAGGCCTATGAGGAAGCTGAGGAGTTCAGCCGGCTGATGCAACAACGCGTGCGAGGTGCAGGCTTCTTCAAGACGCTGCTGCTGCGACGCTTGGGTAGCTCAATGGAGGCTGGCCGCAATACCGTGATGAAGCTACTGAGCAGTGCTCCCGACGAAGTGACGGACGAAGACGACGATGACACTGACGACGTGGCTCAGGGCGAAGAATCCCCGCCACGCGGCAGCACCGCGACTTCCGACTTCAAGGATTTCACCAAGGCCGAGGTAGCCTCGCTGCAGCGCTGTTTGGCGCTGCTGCAGCAAGGCGGGAACAACGACCCCAAGCTGGACGCAGTGCTGGGCTATTTGCTGGGTGGCCGGCCGGATGTGAGCGAGCGCTGGATCGACCGCGGCTGTATCCTGTTCTCGCAGTACTACGACACCGCACGCTGGGTAGGCGACGAGATGGCCAAGCGGCCGGAGTTCTCGGGCATGGAGATCGGGCTGTATGCGGGCAGCAATCGCTCTGGCATCTGGAGTGGCGGCCGCTTCCAGCGCTGCGACCGCGAGTTGCTGAAGGCTCGTGTGCGGGCCGGTGAACTGAAGCTGCTGCTTGGCACCGATGCGGCGTCCGAGGGCTTGAACCTGCAGCGCCTGGGCACGCTGATCAACATCGACTTGCCCTGGAACCCCACGCGCCTGGAGCAGCGCAAGGGCCGCATTCAGCGCATCGGGCAGGTACGTAGTGAAGTATGGGTGGCAAACCTGCGCTACAGAGGCTCTGTGGAAGACAGAGTTCATGAAGTGCTGGCTGATCGCCTTGAATCCATCCACCAATTGTTCGGGCAGATCCCCGACACCCTGGAAGACGTGTGGGTCAAAATCGCCTTGGCCGATGAGGAAGAGGCTCGGCGCCTGATAGATCGCACTGCGGCGACACGCAACCCCTTCGATGCGAAGTACAGCAAGGTCGAGGATGCGGACTGGGAAACATGTTCGCTGGTGTTGGAGCCGAGTTCCGTGAACGAGCAGCTTTCGCGCGGTTGGTAATCGCTCAAACACGACGCATCGCCTGCGCCACGTCCGGGACTTGCCGCTACTTCAGCACCGACCACTTGACCCACTGCGCACAAGTAGCCGACGGACTCCGCTCCGTGCGGTTCCAGCCCCCGCCAACACATTCGCCGCGCACCCGGTCGCTGTCGTACTCGACCCGGTCCCGAAACGTGGACACATCGCGCGACCCCGCCCAGTGGGTGCAGGTGGCACAGACTTGCCACGTAGAAGGTTTGCTGGTGCTCATGCAGAGACTCCGTGAAGGGGTTGGTTGGAAACGTGGGATGTTGGTGAATCGACCGGCCCCTGCTCGGCCACCGTCACCAAGCAACCCAGTAGCTTCGAGGCTTCGGCAGACACCGGGGTACAGGTCAGACGGACAGGCACCGGCGAACGGCCATGCAGGGCAAACAGCAACGCCACACGCACCCGCGGCACGGCGGCCTTCAGCACCTGCGTCCAGGGGAGATCGACACCCCCTGGCGCCAGCGACAGCGCCTCACACCACCAGGAGTGCGCGTCCAGCGAGTCGCCGATTTGCACTGCCTTCGGGCTGACCAGCGTCTTGAACGCATCGTTGACGAGCACGACACGCCCGTCTTGGTCCAGCAGAACCACGGCATCGGGCAGCAGGTTCATCGCGTTGCTCACCCGCTCGGGCACGACGTCCGCTGAAACGAACGGACCCAGTTTCCCGCGCAGATACACCCACACGGTGACCACCAAGGCCATCACCGAAATCAGCGGCCACCGACTCCATGGCGGATCAACGACACCGGGACTCAGCCATCGCCCGACCTGGTCGAGACCGACTAGGCACAGCAGTGTGAGCGCTGCAAGACTGGCGGACATGCGCCACAGCGGGACCAGAGGACGCAGGCGATTCGGCGGCACAGCGAGCTTTCGAGAGTGAGCCGGTTCTATCGGTATCGAGCCGATCAACTTCACCCGCGGGCGCTACGCGGGGCTCACCTTGCGTTCATGCCGAGGGTCGTCCTGCAGGTTGTAGAGGACTTCCCAGACGTCGTGGTACACCCCCGCCCGCTCATGCCCCTGCTTGCGCCCGACCTCGCTCTTGAAATTGCTGTAGCCGAGTTGCTCGATCGACCGCGCCATCGCCTGGGCGACAGCCTCGCGCGGCGCCTGGGCGCGGTAGCGGTAATCGTTGTGCGGGCTCTTGCGGATCTCGCCCAGTTCGGGGAGCAGGTGGGCACGAAGATTTTCCAGGTCCGCCTTGACCCGTGCGCGCACGGTCAGGGTGCCGGTCGAAACATCTTCCGGCTTGCAGACGATGCTGAAAAAGCCGATCGGGGTGAGTAGCCACATGGTGAAGGTTCTCCAGAAAAAAGACGATCCGTTCAAGGATCAATGGCCGACCACCGCGCCATCAGCGCCGGCAGCACCTCGCCCGCAGGCCCACGCAGGCACAACTCGCGGGACCGCCCATCGGCCAGTTCGCCGGGGTTGATGACGATGATCGGCTTGCCTTGCTGCGCGGCGATCTGGTGCAGACCCGCCGCCGGGAACACCTGTCCAGAAGTGCCGATCGAGAGGAACAGATCGCATTCGCGCACCGCACGCTCGGCCGCCGACCACGCCAGCGTCGGCAGCGATTCGCCGAACCAGACCACGCCGGGCCGCACATATCCACGGCACCGCTCGCACCGTGGCGGCTGTATCGAGCGACCGCCCTCCGGCTCATCGGGGATCCCGTCTGGCAGCACGTGCGGATGCCCGCAGGCAAAGCAGCGCGGATGAAGCAAGCTGCCGTGCAGGTGAACCACGTCTGGACTGCCCGCCCGCTCATGTAGGTCATCGACGTTCTGCGTGATCAACCGGCAGTCTTCGACGCGCTGGCTCAAGGCCACCAGCGCGCGATGCCCGGCGTTGGGTTCGCTGCTCAGCACCTGCATGCGGCGCCATTCGTACCAGCCCCAGACCAGCGCCTTGTCTTCTCGAAATGCCCGCGGCGTGGCCAGGTCCGCCGCTTCGAAGCGCTCCCACAACCCAGTCAGGGCATCACGAAAGGTCGGGATGCCGCTCTCGGCAGAGATTCCCGCACCCGTCAGCACGGCCACCCGACGCGACTGGGCCAGCCAGTCCACAGCCTTGTTCAGTTGGGTGTCGTGAACGGTCACGCAGCCACCCCAGGTGACGGCTTCGACAACGCCGCTTCGACGATGTGCCAGTCCTGCACATAGCGGCGCTGCTCGGCCGTCTCGGGTGACTGCGGCCGGCGTGCCGACTTGGGGCACTCGCGCCAGAGTTCGGCCAGTCGTGTGAGTGCCGCGTCCGCCTGCAGCCCCTGGCGTGACGACAGCCCGCACCCCACGATGACCCCGGTTCGACCGATGCCGCCCCAGCAGTGCAGGTACACCCCACGGCCTGCGCTCAGGTGCCGGTCGATCGACGCCAGGATTCCCACTGTGCGGGACACGTCCGACGGGATCGACACATCGCGAATCGGATGCCGCTCATGAACCACCTGCGAAGGCAACCACTGCGCGTAGGGCGCCAGTTCGTCTGCCTCGGTCAGGTCAATGAACGCTGTGATGCCCGCCTGGACCATGGCGGTGACTTTCTGCTGCCCTTCCGCTGCACTTTTGGCGCCCGGATACTCGCCGGCATAGAAGCGGTCTGGAATCACGGGGTAACTGAAATGGGTCGGACGGGTCACGGCGGTTTCCTGGGAAAAATGGGGGCGTCATGCGGGCAGTCGGCTGCTACTCAGACCTCGATCGGGATACAGCAGAGGTTGCTGTCATCGACCCGCATCGTCAGACCTTGTGTCAGGACCAGTTTTTCCCATGTGCGGAACGGCGCTGGCGGGGAATACTGCTGAACCCGCGGTTCATAACGGCCTTCGACCCCGGTCATGACCTGCATTGAGTTGGTTGCGGCGGCCTTGACCCCATCGTCCGTGGCGCGCAGGCCGCCATAAAAATCATTGCCCGGCCAAGACACGTGGTCCCATGCCACGACGCTGAACAGATCGCAGTCGCTGAAATCCTCCCCCGCCTGCGCATAGGCCTGCGGCTCGCACAACTGCGGAGTTTTGGGATTTCCTCGGGCGAGCGGCCGCACCCGCAGCAGCGTTTGCTCGAACTGCTCTTGCTGGTTGTCGCATTCCTGATAAGGGTCGAAGTGAACCAGTTTCACATGCGACAGTCGCTGGGCGTGCTTGGCCAGCAACGCCTTCAAAGCCGCCAACAACTTCGACCCCATCTTGCCGCGATACGGCCCAGCGAACATGCCGCAGCCGAGACCTGGCACCGTGATGACGGCCTTGCGACCACGGGCACGGGCGACCTCATTGGCATGGACAAAGACCGGCAGCAGACGGCGCTCATAGAGGGCAGCGTAGCCTTGGTCGTCGAAGCGACCGTTGCGCACCACTTCGTCCCAGTCCGCAGAGCGCCCACCACGGCCCGTCTCCAGCAACGCGCCGGGCGTGAAGAGCAGCGAGGCAGAGAACGGTTGTGCGTGAACCACAGGGTAGCTGTGCACACCGTTGTCATAGACCGTGACCGGAGTGGCCACGCTGATGTCGCCCAGCAAACCCAACTCATCCAGATTCCAGTCCGTCCCATCGCCAGATACAGCGCTTTCGGCAAATATCTTGGGCTTTTTAGTGGATATCAAAAGACGCATGAATTCAGTGAATCCAAGGGCTTTCCTGATTAGCAACGATCCTCAGCATTCCCCCGAACGACCCGCTGAGCCCGAGGCTTGCACCGCGAGACATCGATGATGAGCCGAGCCACCAACTCGCGCAGGTCGAACCGACGGTTGAAGCGGTAGGCGAACGCTGCCAGGTAGCTGCTGGCGTACTTGGGGTACTTGAACGCATGGAACGCACCCGACAACGTCGTCTTCAGGTTGCCCAGCACCGTGTTGACCCAGGTGAACTCGGGCAGCTCGCGCGGCTTGCGCTGCCCCACCACGATCGGCGTGTGCAGACAGCCCGCGCTGGTGACCGCGGCGAAGCACCCCAGCCCGTCGCTGACCACCCGCGCTCCCGGCATCAGCGCCGCCTGCGCCCACTGGCCCACCGCCTCCAGCGTGAAGCCGCTCACCGGCGCGAGCTTGACGTACTGCGGATGCCCCTGGTCATTGACCGAGACCGCCGCCACGAACGGCACCTTGTTCTCCGAACCCCGACCCGCCTTGCCGCCGCTGCGCTCCCCGCCGAGGTAGGCATCGTCGAGCTGCACCGTGCCGTCGAGCCGGTGCTGGCTCTCCCGCTCGGCCATCGCGTGCATGATCTTCTGGTGCATCAGCCACGCCGTCGGGTAGCTCACGCCCACCTGCCGCTTGAGCGCCAGCGCCGACAGCCCCGTCTTGGCCTGGCTGAGCAGGTAGATCGCCAGGAACCACGTTCTCAGCGGCAGCTTGGTGCTCGCGAACAGGCTGCCCGCGGTCAGCGAAGTCTGGTGGCGGCAGCCGTTGCATTGATACAGCTTGCGTGCGCCCTGGCCCACCACGTAGTGCGCCGCAGTGCCGCAGCGCGGGCACTCGAAGCCCTGGGGCCAGCGTGCCTGCTTGACCGCCTCGGCGCATTGCTCTTCCGTGCCGAAGCTGCTCATGAACTCCGGCAGCGACATCCCTTGCTGGAACTGGATTCGGTTCATCGGCATGTGCTCGCTCCTGCGCTTTGTCTGCCTTCTACGCTACGCCTGATCGTCGGCTAGGGCCTTGCTGAAGATCATTGCTAATCAGGTCGCGCCTTGGACCTTGCTCAAATGCTCTGATCGCAGGCTCTGCCGCGAACACACCCACCACTAAACGAGCATGACAGTACAAACTTCTTCAGGAGTTAATTTTTGTTCCAAATGGTGGATGATTGTCGGAAGATGTTTGTTGACAAAATCCAACAATGGAGATTGTCCACCTCCAAAGATACTCGTTGAGAGTTCGTTGAGGCCGGTGATCATGTCATCAATAGAGACATTGTCGTCGATTGACGTTTTAATGAAATTAACAGCCAACAGGCAGATGTCGTGGTTGAAGCTCATTTTTGGATGGTAAAGAGTCTGATCGATTTTTGTCAACTGGTCGCTGAACGCCCCAAGTCTCCAGTGCGTTCAAGGTGACCATGGCAGGCTGAAAGCGGAATGCAGTACCGACCCGAACAGCACGGCACGACAAGGTGAGCAAGACTGGGGGCATGATGGAATTCTGCTTGGCTGCGTTGAGCACCGAACACGCCCCCAGAACCAGCAACGATCGCATGCAGAGATCACCAGCCTTGGTGATGCTGCCCATTCGAGTCTTGCCACCCAAGTTGTACTGGTCAGGTACCAGGCCCAGCCAGGCTGCCACATTGAAAGTGATGACCCCATAACTCCTCATGCTCTCGGCATGAACGGATCCTCACATAATTCGGAAAAAATCGTACGGTAAGGACCATGGCGCTTTGCGCCATGGTGCACAAACGGGATGGCTGCCCGCAACAGGAGGCGATCCCGTACAAAAGCGTGTTGCACAACCCGTTCGAATGGCAACAGCTTTGCGGGTCGAGCCAGACGTCCACGTCTGGGATGTGCATCAAGGTCGCCGGGAGGCGCGACTCTCCCGGGCAAAGAACCTTACCGTACGAATTCTGCAGCGACCCGATCATGACCATGCCTTCGCTGCGCCGTCCGGTTCTGGACACCGCAAGGGGGTGGAGGTCAGTAAGGCCATTCCCCATCAAAGTTACCCGGCGGATCGAAGCTCAGCACGACGAATATAGCTCCATCATCACAGGTAACCTTGCCTGCGCCCATTCTGGTCGTATCTCTCCAGACAAGCTGGGTGTAATTTCGGCAGTCCTGATCGGGTTGGCAGCTATTTGTCGGATAGTCATAGTATTCCTTTTCCGACAAGAAGGATGCGACGACATCGGCTGCAGAGTAATGCTGACCCACCCCCCGGAAAATGCACTCACCATACGGGCCGCCCGATTTAATGAACGCACCATCCCCTGACCTTTGCTCTGCGTAGAGCTGAGCGTATGCAGCTAAGTCGTTATCCCAAGAGAGAGGGGCTACGCCTACGTTGCTGCGCGCCGCATTGACCGAATCTAAATAATTTTCGGGTGAGTCAGTTGGCATTGAATTCCTTGTTTGGACCTGTTTATTACTATGCGAACCATTGTGATGTAGAGAAAGTCATATATTTGCGGTGTGTTTGAAACGCATGTAAGTACAAGTTGGCGCGTGTTATTGACTTACGACCGCCCATGAGTCGCAGGCGCGGGAGCTGAGTTCTAGAATTGCCCGATAGACAGAAAGCATTACCCGAGCGACATCAGCACCAAAGAGTGGAGATTCTGGGAGGCCCGGCGCATCTTCGATGCGCTGAGCCAGTAGTTGCATCGGCACGAGTGCTGTCAACTTGTTGCGGCGAGGTCGAGATACGGCCACCGGCGCCGTGTCGGCCAAAATTAAATGGCGGCGACGCCGAACAACAAGGGGGAGAATTTGCACCAGCCGACCCGGGTCAGAGAAAAGGTCATGCGCCGGTTCAAATCGGCGCGGCATCTGCAGCGCTTTGCGTCGACCCATGACCAAATGGCCAGCCTGTTCATCCACAGTCGTTACAACCGAGGTGCGGCCGCCAAACGGGCCGCTCGTACCAATGCCTTTGCAGCCTGGGCTTGGGCCAGTGGTGCCCGGTCGTTCGGCGTCACGGCCATTTGATGCTGACTGACGCAGCGGCGACGGCCTAGGCTCAACAAGGTGACAGTACCAGGGCCGTGGCCTCAACGCTCTGCTGGAGGATGTCCAAGGCTGCCTCCAGATGCTCGTCCGCGATGGTCAAGGGGGGCAGGCACTTGACAACATGGTCACGCGCACCACTGGTCTCGATGACCAGCCCCCGCTCGAAGGCGGCGCGGCAGACAGCCTGTGCACGCTCGCCACTGCCGCAGTCCATCGCCTGAACCATTCCCCGGCCGCGTACCTGCGCCGGGGCGTCCTCCCATAGCGCTGCGATCTCCTGCAGGCGGCTGCGCAGGCGCTGCCCCTTGCGCTGGGTCTCCTGGGCAAACTGACCGTCACGCCAGTAGTGGTGGAGGGCGCTGGTCCCCGTGACAAAGGCCAGGTTGTTGCCGCGAAAAGTGCCGGAATGCTCCCCGGGCCGCCACTGGTCCAGCTCGGGGCGGATCAGGACCACCGACAGCGGCAGACCGTAACCGCTGAGCGACTTCGACAGCGTGACCAGGTCTGGCGTGATGCCGGCCTCCTCGAAGCTGAAGAAGGCGCCCGTGCGCCCGCAGCCCATCTGGATGTCATCGACGATCAGCAGGATGTCGTGGCGCCGGCACAGCGCCGCCAGGCGACGCAGCCAGGCCACATTGGCCACGTTGATGCCCCCTTCTCCCTGGATGGTTTCCACCAGCACGGCCGCTGGGTGGTCGAGCCCGCTGCCGGTGTCATCCAGCAGCTGCTCGAACAGGGTGATCGTGTCGGTCTCCGGGCCGTGGTAGCCGTCGTAGGGCATGAACGACACATTCGACAAGGCCACGCCCGAAGCCTTGCGGTAGTAGCGGTTGCCGGTGGCGGCCACCGAGCCCAGGCTCATGCCATGGAATGCGTTCGTGAACGCGACGACGTTCTGCCGCCCGGTCACCCGGCGCGCCAGCTTCAGGGCCGCCTCCACCGCGTTGGTCCCGGTCGGGCCGGTGAACTGCACCTTGTAACTCAGCCCGCGTGGCCGCAGGACCACCTGCTCCAGCGTCTCCAGGAAGCGCTGCTTCGCGGCGGTGGCCATGTCCAGGCCATGCACGATGCCGTCCTGGGCGAGGTAGTCCAGCAGGTCGGTTTTCAGCAGGGGGTTGTTGTGTCCGTAGTTCAGGGTGCCGGCACCGGCCAGGAAGTCGATGTAGCGCCGACCCTGTTTGTCTTCCAGATGGGCGTTGCGCGCCGAGGTGAAGACAGTAGGCAGGTTGCGGCAGTAGCTGCGCACGTTGGATTCCAGCCGCTCGAAGGTGTTCATGGTGTGCTCCGTGGGATGCGGGAAGGGTTCATTCGGTGGCGGCATGGGTCGCCCGTTCTTCCAGGCGCCGCAGGCAGTCGCGCAGGTGCCGGGCCAGGGTGCCAAGGTGGGGCTGGCCCATCATCGTCAGGTGGGTGCCGGGGACCGAGATTCGCTCGATGGGGTCGCGGCTCCAGCGACGCCAGCCGAGGAAGGGATCGTGCTGCTGCGCTGGCGCCGGGGCCTGATCAGGGGTTGAGACCAGCGCTTCCTCGGCCCTGAGCAGCACCAGCGGGAAATCTGCCAGTCCGGCCGGCTGGTAGCGGGTGCGCAGGTTGCTCTTGAACACCTCGACCCAGCCCCGTGCCTGACGCACATCGGCGCCCGCCGGCAGCAGTTCCAGGCACTCCAGTTCCTCCTTGAAGCGCAGCAGTTGTGCTGCCGGCTCCAGCGCGCGCAGTGGCTCCACCGCCAGCGTGCTGCGCCGTCCCGCCATCGTGCCGAACGCGTCGGCTAGCGCGACCAGCCAGCGCGCCTCGTCCCACGGCGGAAGCGGCGTGTCGTCGTGCTCGCCCGGTGCGGTGACGTCCAGCAGGACCACGCCGGCCACCGTCTGGCCGGCCCGCTGCAGTTGCAGCGCCATCTCGAACGCCACCTTGCCGCCGAAGGAGTGGCCCCCCAGCAGGTAGGGGCCGTGTGGCTGAACGCGCCGGATGGCGTCGAGGTGGTTAGCGGCGATGGCCTCGACCGTGGTGTGCGGCGGGGTCTCGCCATCCAGCCCTGTCGCCTGCAGGCTGTAGACCGGCCGGTCCCCGTCCATCAGGCGGGCCAGCGCGTGCAGGTAGAGCGGATTGCCACCCGCGCCAGGGACGCAGTGGAACGGCAGGCCGCTGCCACGGGACGGCATTGGCACCAGGGTCTGCCATGCGGCGGCCTGTGCGCTGCCCTCGGGTTCGGCGAGCAGCCGGGCCACGGTCTCGATGGTCGGGTTGTGCAGCAGCGTGGCCAGCGGCAGGTTGCGCTGGAACTGCTGCCGGATGCGCGCCATCAGCCGCAGGGCCGCCAGCGAATGGCCGCCCAGGTCGAAGAAGCTGTCCTGGATGCCGATCGGTCGTGTTCCGAGCAGGTTCTGCCAGAGGTCGACCAACTGCCGCTCGGTCTCGGTGCGCGGCGGCACCGGGGGCGTCTTGTCCGCGGTCGGACTCGCCAGCAGGCCCACATGGCGCTGTGCGGTCTCGGCCGTCTCCGGGGGCCGTATCAGTGCGCTCAGCGGCTGCCCTGGCGACTCGGCGATGCGGACGAGCAGATCGGTCAGCCGCGCCGCGATGTCCACCACCGTCCCTTCGTCCAGGCGGCGCCGGTCGCGGATGAAGCGCAGCCGCATCGCCGCACCGGGAATGACCAGCACCGTCAGCGCGTGGCGGGTGCGCGCGCCGGTCGCGTCGTCGCCCTCGATCACGAAGGGCACGATGCGGGGCGCGTGGTCGCCGTCGTCCGGTGCGCCCGCGTCCACCGGGTAGTTCTCGAACACGAGCAGGCTGTCGTAGAGCGGCTGCCCGGCCAGCACTTCGCTCCACGACTGGATCTGGCCCGCCGCACAGTGGCCGTAGGGTTGGGCCTCCAGAGCCTGTTCCTGCAGCGTGTGCAGCCAGTCGAGCAGCGGGACATCGCCGCTGTCCGGCAGACGCACGCGCACCGGCACGCTGTTGATGAACATACCGACCATCTGTTCGACCCCGGCCAGCTCGGGCGGGCGGCCCGAGACGGTGGTGCCGAACGCCAGGTCGCGTGCGCCGCCCAGGTGGTGCAGCAGCAGCGCCCAGGCCGCCTGCATCAGCGTTCCGGTGGTCAGGCCATGCTGCCGGCCCAGTGCGCCGAGCTGTGTGCCGAGTGCGACCGGGAGCACGGTGTCGTGGCTGGCATGGCCGGCCACCGCCTCGGTCGAGCCGGCACTGTGGCCCAGGCGTGGTGGCTGGCGCAGGCCCGCCAGATAACCGCGCCAGAACGCTTCGCTCGCCGGCGCCTGCGCACGCAGCCAGCCGATGTAGGCGGCATAGGGCCGAGCCGGTGCCAGCGTCGCCGCCTCGCCACGGCAGGCGGCCTGGTACAGCGCCATGAAGTCGCGTGTCATCACCGACACCGACCAGCCGTCGCTGAGCAGGTGGTGGCGTGTCCAGATGAGGTGGCGTGTGTCGTCTCCGGCCCGCAGCAGCACCAGGCGCATCAGCGGCACCTCGGCCGGTGCGAAGCCGCGGCGCCGCTCCGCCTCGGCCAGGCGCATCACCTGCGCACGCTGCGCCTCGGCGTCCAGGCCCCGAAGGTCGTGGTCCGCGATCGGCAGCACGGCCTGGCGCAGCACGTACTGCAGCGGCTCGTCCAGCCCGTCCCAGGCAAAGCCGCTGCGCAAGGCGGCGTGCCGGGCCAGCAGCGCTTGCCAGGCGTGGCCGAAGGCGATGCGGTCGAACGGGCCGTGCCAGCTCAGCACCGACTGCTCGACATGGATGCCTGAGCCGGCGTGGGCCAGCGTCTCCATCAGCATGCCCTGCTGAGACGGCGACAGCGGATGGATGGCCTCTATGCGTCGATGCACTGGCTGCGGATCGGGGTTGGCGCGGGCAATCGCCTGCAGCAGCCGGTCCAGCGCCCCCTGGTCCAGCCCTGCGTCGGGAAAATCGCTTGGCGTGTGGCCGCCGACGCCGGGTGTGCGGCAGTGGGTGATCAGCTCGCGCAGGCTGTCGCGGAACAGCTCGGCGAGCCGCTCGATCGACGCGGCGTGGTGCCGGTGGCGGCTGTAGCCCCAGACGATCTCCAGTTGCCCGCCCGTCACCAGGCAGGTCACGTCGAGCAGGTGCGCACGCGGCGCCGTCGGCGAGCGTGTCGGGCCGACGTCCTCTGGCGCCAGCGCGCGGACCAGACCGTCACCGCCGACGCTCTGGTCGAACTGGCCCAGGTAGTTGAAGCACAGCCCCGGCGCGATGGCCAGGTGGGCGTCGCCGCCGAGGTGGTGCAGCAGGCCGTGGCCGATGCCGTGGCTCGGTGTGCGGCGCAGTTGCTCCTTGACCTGGCGGATCGCTGCGCCCGGATCGTCGGCGTCGGGCAGGCTCAGCCGCACCGGGAACAGCGCGGTGAACCAGCCGACGGTGCGCGAGACATCGACGTCGCGGGCGCCATCGAACACATCCTCGCGGCCATGGCCCTCCAACGAAAGCAGCAGCTCGCGCTGCCCGCTCCAGCGCTGCCAAGCCCGCAGCAGCGCGGTCAGCAGCAGGTCGTTGATGCGGGTGTGCCAGGCCGCCGGGGCCTCGTGCAGCAGTGCGGTGGTGTCGGCGACATCAAGTCGGTTCGTGACGACCGTGGCCGAGGCGTGGTCATCAGGTCCGGTGCAGTGGTCGATGGGCAGCACGGGTGCACCCCCTGCGCACACCGACGTCCAGAACGCACGCTCGTCCGCGACGGCGGCCGGGCCATGCGCCTGCAATTGGCGCGCCCAGTCGGCGAAGGACAGCGTGCGGGCCGGCAGCCGCGGCACCGTGCCGTCGGCCGCCTGCCGGTACGCGGTCTGCAGGTCTTCCAGCACGAGGCGCCACGACACGCCATCGACGACCAGGTGGTGGATGACGACGAGCAGCAGCCGGCGCGTGCCGCGCACGATCCGCAGCACGCGCACCAGCCGGCCGCTGGCGAGGTCGAGACCGCGCTGGCAATCGGTGGTCTGCGCCTGCAGCGCGGCCGACCAATCACGATCGGGCAATGCGGACAGGTCCAGTCGCTCCAGCGTCAGGTGGGCACCGGGCGTGGCCGGATCGACCGCCGCGAGGCTGGCCTGCCACTGGCCGCTGGCGTCACGGACAAAGCGCGTGCGCAGCGCATCGTGGTGATCGACCAGCGCCTGCAATGCAGTTTCCAGCGCGCCGTCCTCGGCCTGCGGGTCCAGCTCCAGCAGCATCGCCTGGTTGAAGTGCTGCGGCTCGGCCCAGTCTTGGGCGAAGAAGCGGCGCTGGATCGGCGTCAACGGCAGCGGGCCGCTGGCCGGGCCATGCACCGTCGAACGGTCAGCGCCGGTCTGCGGCTCGAAGCGGGCCACGGTGGCCAGTTCGGCGATCGTCTGGTGCTGGAACAAGTCGCGTGGCGACAGGTGCAGCCCGGCAGCGCGGGCGCGGCTGACGATCTGGATGCCGAGGATGGAGTCGCCGCCCACCTGGAAGAAGTTGTCGGTCACGCCGATCGTGTCATGGCGCAGCACCTCGCGCCAGACCGCCGCCAGCAGCGCCTCGGCCGGGGTGCGCGGGGCCACGAGGGTGGCCGCCTCGGCCAGCGGCGCCGGTTCGGGCAGGGCCCGCCGGTCGAGCTTACCGTTGGGCGTCAGCGGCAGCGCGGGCAGGTGGACGAAACGCGCCGGCACCATGAAGGCCGGCAGCATGCGCATCAGCTCGGCGCGCAGCCGCTCCGGCGTGACGTCCGGGCCGACCACGTAGGCGACGAGCTGCCGGCCGCCGCCCGGGGTCTCGCGGGCCACCACCGCCGCCGCGGTCACGCCGTCGCACTGGTGCAGCCGAGCCTCGATCTCGCCCGGCTCGATGCGCACGCCGTTGACCTTGATCTGCTGGTCGATACGGCCAAGGTATTCGAGGCAACCGTCGGCCTGCCAGCGCGCCAGGTCACCGGTGCGGTAGAGCCGGCCAGCGCCGAAGGGGTTGGCGATGAATCGCTCGGCGGTGAGGTCCGGCTGGTGCCGGTAGCCGCGGGCGACCTGCACGCCGCCGACACACAGCTCGCCGGGCACGCCGATCGGCACCGGCTCGCCATGCGGGTCGAGCAGGTAGACCTGGGTGTTGGCGACCGGGCGGCCGATGGGCACGGTCGCGGTCGGCGTGTCCTGCGGCCTGGCCTCGTGCCAGCAACAGGCCACCGTGGCCTCGGTGGGGCCGTACTGGTTGAACACCCGGCTGTGCGGTGCGTGCTGCCACCAGGTGTCGAGCAGCGCGCGCGGCAGCGCCTCGCCGCCCAGCACCAGCGCCTGCGTGCGCAGCGGCGCGGTGGCGTCCGGCGGGCCCAGCAGCCGGTGCAGCAGGTCCAGGTGGGTCGGCGTGCCCTTGACCAGGCTGAACGGCGCCTCGTTACCCGACTCGCCACGGCCTCGCAGCGCCTCGGCCAGCCGCTCGAACTGCTGATCCTCCGGCAGCAGGATCACCTGCCGACCGACCAGCAAGGGGGCCAGCAGCGCTGGCACCGTGCCGTCGAAGCCGAACGAGCCATTGACCGGCACCCCGCGACCGGCCGCGACCGGGTAGGTCCGCACGCACCATTCGAGGTAGTTGACCAAGCTGCGGTGGGTGACCTCGACGCCCTTGGGCTGGCCGGTCGAGCCGGAGGTGTAGACCACGTAGGCGAGGTGCTCGGGCGTGACGACCACGGCTGGGCATGGTGCCGCGTCGTGTTCGTCTTCCAGGCGGTCCAGCACGACGATGCGTTCCGGCCCGGGCAGCAGCTCGCCACACAGCGACGCCTGCGTGACCAGCACGTCCAGCCGCGCGTCCTGCCGCATCGCGGCCAGCCGTGCCGGTGGGTGGGCCGGATCGAGCGGCAGGTAAGCGCCGCCCGCCTTGAGGATGCCCAGCAGGCCGACGAGCAGGTCGGTCGAGCGCTCCACGCACAGGCCGGTCAGCACCTCCGGACCCACGCCCGCCGCGCGCAGCACGCCCGCGAGCAGATTCGCCTGCGCATCCAGTTCACGGTAGCGCAGCGTGCGGTGACCGTCGGTGACCGCCAGGGCTTCGGGCGTGCGCGCAGCCTGTGCCTCGAACAACTGGTGCAGACAGCGGTCAGTGGGGTAGTCCGCGGCGGTGTCGTTCCAGTCCGTCAGCACCTGCCGCCGCTCGGCCGCCCCCAGCATCGGCAGCCGGTTGACGGACTGGCGCGGGTTGGCCAGCAGTCCCTCCAGCAGTTGCTGGTAATGCGCGGCCATGCGCTCGATCGTGGCGCGGTCGAACAGGTCGGTGGCCCAGGTCCAGGCCGGTGTCAGCGTGTCGCCGTCCTCCCAGACCGTCAGCGTCAGCTCGAACTTGGCCACCTGCTGCGCCGCCTGCAGCGGGCCGAAGCGCACCGGGCCGAGCGTCAGCGTCTCGCGCGGCGTGTTCTGCAGCACGAACAGCACCTGGAACAGCGGGCTGAAGACCAGAGTGCGCTCGGGCTGCAGCGCCTCGACGACCCGCTCGAAGGGCACGGACTGGTGCTGGAAAGCGTCCAGCGTGGTGCGGCGCACACGGTCCAGCAGCGTCTCGAAGTCCGGCTCGCCCGACAGGTCGTGGCGCAGCACCAGCGTGTTGACGAAGAAGCCGACCAGCGGCTCGACCTCGGCGATCTGGCGATTGGCGATCGGCGTGCCGATGCACAGGTCGTCCTGGCGGGTGTGGCGTGCCAGCAGCGCGGCGAAGGCCGTCTGCAGCACCATGAACAGCGTCGCGCCGCGTTCGCGGGCGAAGCGCTCCAGCGCGCTGGAGAGCGCCGGCGGCAGCGGCGCGAGCAGCCGTTCACCCTGGTGGCTCGGCATCGACGGGCGCGGTCGGTCGGTGAGCAGCAGCGGCTGCGCGGGCACATTGGCGAGCTGTCGTGTCCAGTACGCCAGTTGCCGCTCCGTCGCCTCGATCTGCCGCGGGTCGCGCTGCCAGACGGCGTAGTCGGCGTACTGCAGGGCCAGCGGCGCGGGTCGCTCGACCGGCTGGCCGAGCTGGTGCGCGTACAGCGCCGACAGCTCGCGCGTCAGGAGGCCGACCGACCAGCCATCGGAAATGGCGTGGTGCATCGTCACGAACAGCGCGTGGTCCACGCTGTCCAGCCGGGCCAGCCGCACCCGCCACAGCGGGCCGCGCGCCAGGTCGAAGACCTGTGCGGCCTCGTCGTCGGCCAGCGCCTGCAGCGCCGCTTCGCGCGCCGCGGCCGGCTGCACGGCCATCGCGGTCAGGTCGGTCTGGTGCAGCGTGAACGCGGGCGGGTGGAGATGCTGGCAGGTCTGACCGTCCACCTCGACGAAGGTGGTGCGCAGCACCTCGTGGCGCTGCTCGATCTCGCGCCATGCAGCGGCCAGCGCCGCCACGTCCAGCGGGCCATGCAGCCGCAGGGCCAGCGGGATGTTGTAGGTCGCGCTCGGGCCGTCGAGCTGGTGCAGGAACCACAGCCGCTGCTGCGACCAGGACAGCGGCAGGTGCGCCGGGCGCGGCAACCGGGTGAAGGTCGCCGCCGGTGCGGGGGCGGCGTGCTCGCGCAGGAAGGCGATCAGCGCCGGCTTGTGCGCCTTCAGGCGGGCGATCAGCGCTAGGGGCAGTCGGCCGGCCGGGCCGTTGATGCGCAGCGCCTCGCCATCGAGCGACAGCCGGATGTCCAGCCCGGCCAGCTCGGTGATCAGGGCGGTGATCGGTTCGTTGATCGGTTCGGTGAGCGGCGCGGTCATATCAGGATCTCTTCTCGTTCATCGCTGGGCAGGTCGTCGGGTACCTGCTGCACGCGCTGCAGCAGCAACCTCTGGTCGATCTGCTCGGCCAGGCCGGCCAGCGTGGGGGCGGCGAACACGGTGCGCAGCGGCAGCTCGATGCCGAGCTGCCGGCGCAGCCGCGACACCACCTGCGTCGCCAGCAGCGAGTGGCCGCCGAGCGCGAAGAAGTGGTCGTGGCGGCCAACCCGCTCCAGCCGCAGCACCTCCTGCCAGACGCAGGCCAGCAGTGTTTCGGTCGGCGTCACCGGGGGCAGGTGACTGTCCTGTGTCGGCATCGGCACGTTGTCCGGTGCGGGCAGGCGCTTGCGGTCGATCTTGCCGTTGGGCGTCAGTGGCAGCGCTTCGTGTACCAGGAAGCGGCTCGGCACCATGTAGCTGGGCAACAGCTGGCCCAGGTGCGCCGCCAGTCCGGCCGCCAGTGCCTCCGCCGAGGCCGCGTCGCCATCGGCATCACCATCGCTGTGTTGCATGGCGACATGGGCCACCAGTTGCTGCTCGCCACGGGCATCGGTGTGGACGATGACCACCGACTGCTCGACCGCCGGGTGCCGGTCGAGCGCCGCCTCGATCTCGCCCAGCTCGATGCGCAGGCCCCGCAGCTTGACCTGGAAGTCCAGGCGCCCCAGGAACTCCAGCGTGCCGTCCGCCCGCCAGCGCGCCATGTCGCCGGTGCGGTACAGTCGCGCGCCGGGTTGCCCCGCCCACGGGTCGGGGTGGAAGGCGGCGGCGGTGCGCTCCGGGTCGTTCAGGTAGCCGCGACCCACGCCGATGCCCCCAATGCACAGTTCGCCGGGCACGCCAATCGGCAGCGGCTGCCGATGCGCGTCCAGCACGTACAGCCGCACGTTCGGCAGCGCCCGGCCGATCGGCACCGTCGTGGCGTCGGGCGGCAACGGACCGGTGAGGATGTGGTGCGTGGCGTCGTCCGAGCATTCGGCCGGGCCATAGGCGTTCAGGATCGGAATCCGCGGGTAGCGCGCGAACCAGGCGTTGCACAGCGCAGGTGGCAGCGCCTCACCCGTCAGCGACAGCCAGCGCAGCGCAGCCAGCGCGGGGGCCGCTGCTTCGTCGGCTTGCAACTCGTCCAGCATGAAGCGCAGCAGCGACGGCACCACCTCAAGCACCGTGACGCGCTCGGCCTCGACGTGGCGCAGCAGCGCAGCGGGATCCTTGGCGATCTCGTCGCCGAAGATGCGCACTGTGCCGCCGACGAGCAGCGCGGCGAGGAACTGCCACACCGAGATGTCGAAGCCGGGTGGTGCGGTCTGCGCCAGCGTGTCCCCTGCGCCGAGGCCGTGGTCGCGCAGTTTGGCGCGAAGGTTGTTGACCATGCCGCGGTGCTCGACCATCACGCCCTTGGGCACGCCGGTGGAGCCGGAGGTGAACAGCACGTAGGCCAGCCGCGCGGCGTCGCCCGGGCCGTCCGGGTCGTGCGTTGGCTGGCGGGCAAGCAGGTCGGCGTCTCGATCCAGGCACATCAGCGCCGGACCTCGGCCAGTCAGCCGGTCGGCATGGTGCGCCAGGGTCAACACCAGCGGTGTGCCGGCCCGCGCCATCAGCACCACCAGGCGCTCGTCGGGCAGCGACGGATCGAGCGGCATGTAGGCCGCGCCGACCTTGAACAGGGCCAGCAGACAGACCAGCGTCTCGGCCGATCGCTCCAGGCAGACGCCGACGATGTCCTCGGAACCGACCGGTCCACCGAGGCCACGAGCCTTCAGCACATGGGCGAGCTGATTGGCCCGGTGGTTCAGTTCGGCATAGCTCAAGCACTCGACCGGCCCCCCCGGCTCGGGCTGCCAGCGCACCGCGTCCTGGTCGGGCGAGGCCGCGACCTGCGCCTCGAACAGCCGGGCGTACACGGCATCGCCCGCGTCGGCGGTGGCGTTGTCGTTCCAGTGCAGCAGCATCTGCGCGTGCTCGGCATCGGTCAGCAACGGCAGTTGCCCGATCGGTTGGCCGGGGTCGGCGATGACCGTCTCAAGCAGCACCCGGAAATGCCCAGCCATGCGCTCGATCGTGGCGCGCTCGAACAGGTCGGTGTCGTACTCGAACACCGTGTGCAGGCCCGTGTCGATCTCGTGCATCATCAAGGTCAGGTCGTGCTTGGCCATCCCGTCGTCGATCGCAGCGTGTTCGGCGCGCAGGCCCTCCAGCGTCAGCGCATGGGAGCGGTTGGTCAGCAGGTTGAACATCACCTGGAAGACCGGGGTGTACGCCAGCGACCGCTCGGGGCGCAGCGCCTCCACCAGCGTCTCGAAGGGCAGGGCGTGGCGCTGGAAAGCGTCGAGGTCGCCCTGGCGTACCCGGGCCAGCAACTCGCGGAAGCTGGGGTTGCCCGAGACATCGGTGCGCAGCACGAGCGCGTTGAGGAACAGCCCGATCAGGGGCTCGGTTTCGGCGAACTGGCGGTTGGCGCTGGGGGTGCCGATCACGATGTCGTCCTGACCGGCGTAGCGGGCCAGCAGCACCGAGAACACGGCCTGCACGACCATGAACAGCGTGGCGTTTTCAGCCCGCCCCAGGTGCTTGAGCGCTTCGGTCAGCCCGCTCGGCAGCAGGAAGACGAACTTGTCGCCAACGCCACGCTGCACCGCCGGGCGGGGGTGGTCGGTCGGCAGGGTCAGCAGCGGCGGCGCGCCGTCCAGCCGCTGTCGCCAGTAGTCCAACTGCGCCTCCAGGACCGGTCCGCGCAGCCATTCCCGTTGCCAGAGCGCGTAGTCGGCGTACTGCACCGGCAGGGCGGGCAAGCTGGCCGCCGAAGCAGGTCGACCCGCCACCAGCGTTCCGTACAGCGTGGACAGCTCGTGCATCAGAATGCCCATGGACCAGCCGTCGGCGATCGCGTGGTGCAGCGTGAGGGTCAGGACATGGTGCTTCGGGGACAGGCGCAGCAACGTGGCATTCCACAGCGGGCCGTTGGCGAGGTCGAAGGCCTGGTCGTTCTGTTGCCGGACCTGCCGCGTGACTTCGGCCTGCTGTCGATCGTCGGGCCAGGTGGACAGGTCGGTGACGGCGAGCCGGAAGGACGGCGGATGCACGCGCTGACAAGGCTGGCCCTCCTGCTCGGGAAAGCTGGTTCGCAGCGACGCGTGGCGTGCCTCGACAGTCTGGAACGCCTGCTCCAGGGCCGAGACCTGCAGCGCGCCGTGCAGGTGAATGGCGGCTGGCAGGTTGTAGAGGCTCGGATTCGCCTCGAACTGGGTCAGGAACCACAGCCGCTGCTGGGCGAAGGACAGCGGCACGGGCGCGGTGGTTGCGCGCGGCACCAGCGTCATGCCCGGATCCTGGCGGTCGGTGACGCCGCTCGCCAGGCGCTGCAGGCGGGCAACGGTGATCGCAAGACCAGCCACCGTGGGCTCTTCGAAGACCGTCTTCATCGACAGCGCCACTTGGAACACCTTGCGGACGTGGGCGATGACCTGGGTGGCCAGCAGGGAATGGCCCCCCAGCGCCCAGAAGTCGTCGTTCACCCCGATGTCAGTGACACCCAGCAGTTCCTGCCAGATCCCGATCAGGCCCTGCTCGACGCTGTCGCGGGCGGCGACGTGGACGTGCGAGCCCATGCGGCCCGTGCGGCGCTTCGACTGTGCGAGGCCGTTGCCCGAGGCTGGAGGTGTCGGTGGGGCCAGATCTGCCGGCCGGTGCTGCCACTGGTCCAGGCGTGCCTGCAGGTCGCCGGTGGACAGGAGGATCTGTTCGTGTCCACGGCTGGCGAGCACGGCGCGCAGCGCGGCAAGGCCCTCCTCCGGCTGAAGGGCTAAACCCAGCACGGAGTCACCAGGCCCCGCCGCCCTGGGCAACGGGGTGTCGCCCTGGCGCCAGCCTTCCCAGTTCAGGCTCGTCCAGGGCAGAACGCCGTTCTGGCGCCGCGCGGTGACGAAACAATCCAGTGCCGCGTTGGCAGCGCTGTAGGCCCCGAAGCCCAGCCCACCCAGCACTGCCGCCAGCGACGAGAAGGCGATGCAGAAGTCGAGGGGCTGGCCGTGCAGCAAGCGGTCGAGCACCTGGGCGCCCCCCAGCTTGGCACGGAAGTGTGGGTCGCACTCGGCCACTTGCGCGGTCTGGATGAAGGCGCCCGTCGTCGGTTCGCGGGTGATACCGGCGGCGTGGAACACGCCGTTCAGCGGACCGAAGGTGGCCTGGGCGGTGCGCAGGGCCGCACCGAGCTGGGCCTCGTCGGCCACGTCGGCGCTCAGGGCCAGCACTTGCGCCCCCGCCTGTTCGATGGCCAGCAGCCGGCGCAGGCGGCGACTCGTGGCGTCGTCTTCGGCGTGGGTGGTCAGCCAGGTGCGCCAGTTCTGCCGAGGGGGTACTGGCGAGCGTCCGATCAGGACCAGCCGGGTGCGCCAAGTGGCGAGGTGCTCGGCCAGCACCAGCCCGATCTCGCCCAGTCCACCGGTGATCAGGTAGACGCCGCCTTCCCGGAAGGGGCCGGGCGTGTCTGGCGCCGCAGGGCTTTGCAGACGGACGGACTGGAAGGTCGGGGTCCAGCGGTAACGGCCGCGGTAGGCGACGACCGTGCCCCGGCGCTGCGCGAGTTCGGCCAGCACCTGATCGACCGCAGCCGTGGCGGGACCGACCTCGCCGTCCAGGTCGAGACAGCGGCACGCGATGTGGGGGTACTCCTGCGGGATGACCCGGACCAGGCCCAGCAGCGCCGCCTTCTCCGGGTCGAGTGCCTCGTCGCCGGTGACCGCCTGGACGTGGTTAGCGACCACCGTCAACTGCACCGGCGTGTGGATGGCCGACAGGGCCCGGGCCAGGAACATCAGGCTGTAGAAGCCCTGCACCAGCGCTTGCCCGTCAGGGGCGGACAACGGCGTCACCTGCCAGAGATGGACCACCTGCTGCGGGGCAAGCTGGCGGGCCAGCAGGTCGTCCACCAGGGCCGTGAAATCCTGCGACCGGCGCGGGTCCACGGCGTAGCCTGTGTCGCCTGACCAGGCAAACGTACTGCCGGGCCGGACGATGATCACGGTGTGACCCGCGGCGACGAGGCGGAGTGCCAGCCGATCCCCCAGTCCCAGCGCATCTGCGAAGACCAGCACACAGGACCGGTCCGCCAGCACGCTCGATTCGGCCTGCGGCAGGGGCACGCGCTCCCAGCCCGGCACATGGAACCAGTCGGCCAACGGGCGCCGGACCGCGGCGCGGGGTAGGTCCGCCCCGGCGGCTGGCCGGTCAATCCAGTAGCGCTGGCGTTCGAACGGACAGGTCGGCAGCGTGACCCGCTGGCGCCGCGCCCGGTCGAGGTCGAAGAAGCCTGCCCAATCCACCAGGCCACCCGCCGTCCACAACTGCCCCAGGGCATCGAGCAGACATTCACGCTCGGACCGCGCCTCCTGCGGCTGCGGGGTGGAGCGCAGCACGACCTGCTCGGTGATGCCCGGCTGCTGTCGGGCCAGAGCGCCCAGCGCCCGTCCGGGCCCCACTTCCAGCAGGATCAGCGCCGGCTCCTTCGCCAGCGCCGCTACGCCGCTGGCGAACTGCACCGGCTCCCGGGTGTGCCGGGCCCAGTAGTCGGGATCGGTGGCTTGCGCGTCGGTGATCCACGTGCCGGTCAGGTTGGACAGGTACGGGATGCGCGGGGCGCGCAGCGTGAGGGTGCGCAGGTGCGCCACCAGCGGCGCCAGGACCGGCTCCATCATGACCGAGTGGAATGCGCGGTTCACATGCAGAAGCCGGTGCATCACCCCTTGCACGGTCAGGTGCTGCTGGAAGGCGGCAATGTCCTGCGGCGTGCCGGACACCACGCTCATCGCCGGTCCGTTGACCGCCGCGAGCGCGACCCCCGGCGGCAGGGCCAGTTGCTCGGCCGCGAGGGACACCGCCAGCATCGCGCCTTCAGGCTGCGCTTCCATCAACCGACCGCGCAGCGCCACCAGCCCGAGCGCCTCCGGCAGCGAGAGCACCCCGGCGACGGTGGCCGCCACGTACTCGCCGAAGCTGTGGCCGATCATCGCCTGTGGTTTCACGCCCCAGGACAGCCAGAGCTGGGCCAGCGCGTAGGACGTGACGAACAGGGCTGGCTGCGTCACCGAGGGTTGGTGGAGCCGGTCCTCGGCGGCCTGGCGGTCACCTGGCGCGGCATACAGCCGTTCACGCAGGTCGTAGCCGGTCAGCGGCTGCAGCAGTTCGGCGCAGTGGTCCACCTGCGCGCGGAAAACGGGCTCGGTGTCATACAGCTCCCGTCCCATGTTGACGGTCTGGGTGCCCTGGCCGGGGAACATGAAGACCACGGGCCGCGGGGCCTCCGGGGCCTCGCCTCCGCAGACGCTGCCGTCGTCGGCAGCCGCGGCCAGGGCGGCGGCGGCTTCAGCCGTGTCGCGGCACAGCAGCACACCGCGCACCGGATGGTGCTGTCGGCCGTAGGCGAGGCTGCAGGCGACATCCGCCAGCACGAGGTCCGGAGCTTCGGCCAGCCGCGCCGCCAGCGCCCGCGCGTAAGCGACAAGCCCGTCCTCGCTGCGTGCGGACAGCAGCAGCAGTTGCTGGGGCCGCCCCGGATCGGATGGTGACGACAGCGGCGCTTCCTGCAGCACGACATGGGCGTTCGTGCCCCCGACGCCGAAGGCGCTGACACCCGCCCGCCGCGGCGCTGCACTGCGCGGCCACGGCGTCGGTGCGCTGGGGATGAAGAAGGGGCTCTGTGCCAGCTTCAGCGCCGGGTTCGGGCGTTCGGCATGCAGCGACGGCGGGATCAGCCCGTGCTGCAACGCCAGCGTGGCCTTGATCAGGCCGGCCACCCCCGCGGCGGCGTCGGCATGGCCGATGTTGCTCTTGACCGAGCCGAGCGCGCAGACGCCGCGCCGCTCGCTGCGGAAGGCCTCGGTCAGCGCAGCGACCTCGATCGGGTCACCCAATGGTGTGCCGGTGCCATGGGCCTCGACATAGCCGATCGAGTCCGGTTCGACCTCGGCGACGGCCTGCGCCTCGCGGATCACCCGGACCTGGCCCTCGACGCTCGGCGCGGTGAAGCTGATCTTGGCCGCGCCGTCGTTGTTGACCGCCGAGCCGCGGATCACCGCGTGGACCACGTCGCCGTCGGCCAGCGCCTCGGCCAAGGGCTTGAGCAGCACCATGCCGACGCCACTGCCACCCAGCGTGCCGGCGGCGTCTTCCGAGAAGGCGCGGCAGTGGC
Source organism: Sphaerotilus montanus (assembly GCF_013410775.1). Classification (NCBI taxonomy): domain Bacteria; kingdom Pseudomonadati; phylum Pseudomonadota; class Betaproteobacteria; order Burkholderiales; family Sphaerotilaceae; genus Sphaerotilus; species Sphaerotilus montanus. The sequence goes on from NZ_JACCFH010000002.1 coordinate 87,343, forward strand.
CGTCCGGCGACAGGATCATGCCCTCCTGGTGCAGATAGCCCTGGTCCTGCGGCAGCAGCAGCGACACGCCACCGGCCAGCGCCAGGTCGCACTCGCCCGCCAGCAGGCTCTGGCAGGCTTGATGCACCGCCACCAGCGAGGTCGAGCAGGCGGTCTGCACCGTCACGCTCGGGCCGCTCAGGTTCAGCTTGTACGACAGGCGCATGGCCACCGAGTCAGGGCTGTTGACCAGGAACATCTGGTACGCGCCCACCGCGCTTTTCAGCGCGACGTTCGGGTGCAGGTGTTCCAGCAGGTAGTGGTTCAGGCCGCCCCCCGCGAACACGCCGATGCTGCCGCGGCCCGGCAGCGTGCGGTCGCTGTAGCCGGCCGCGTCCAGTGCCTCCCAGGCGGTTTCCAGCAACAGGCGCTGCTGCGGATCGAGCAGTTCGGCCTCGCGCGGCGAGAAGCCAAAGAAGGCCGCGTCGAAGCGGTCGTGCTCGGGCAAGACGGCCCCTGCTCGGACATAGTGCGGATCGTCCAGCAGCGCCGACCCGACCCCAGCCGCGCGCAGTTCCGCGTCGGAAAAGCGCGTGATCATCTCATCGCCCGCGCACAGGTGGCGCCAGAAGTCCTGCAGCGACGGCGCGCCAGGGAAGCGGCCGGCCAGGCCGATGATGGCGATCGCCGCGTCGTTCATGTCGTTCAGATCAGTCAAGAGAGGTCTCCTCGGTGCGCGCGTCCTTGCGGATCTGGCGCTGGCGCAGGCCCGCACCGCGGGCCGTGCGCCGGGCCTCGGCGCGGCGGGTGTCGTCGGGGGGCGGGGCGTCGTGGCGGGTCGTGGACTCGCCGCCATGGCCGTCCCACGATCCGGCCGTCGCCAGGTGGCGTGCCAGCGTGGCCACGGTCGGGTGGCGGAACAGGTCCACCAGGCCAAGCGCCGGCACGCCCCAGTCGTCGAGTCGGTTCTTCAGCTTCACCAGCAGCAGCGAATGGCCGCCCAGTTCGAAGAAGCTGTCGTCGCGGCCGACCTGCTCGACCTGCAGCAGTTCCTGCCACAGCGCGGCTAGCCGGCGCTCCAGCGCGGTCTGCGGGGCCATTGGCGAGTCGGAGCGCGGGACGGAGGTGGGCACCGGCAACGCCCGGCGATCCACCTTGCCGCTGGGATTGCGCGGCAGCGCGTCCAGTCGGACCCAGGCCGCGGGCAGCATGAAGGCCGGCAGGCGCTCGGCGGCGAAGGCGCGCAGCACGCCGCTGTCAGGGGCTTCGACACCGGTAGCGGCCACGGTGTAGGCCACCAGCCGCGGCTCACCCGGGCGGTCCTCGCGGACGATGACGGTAGCATCGGCGAGCGCCGGATGGGCCCGCAGGACCGCCTCGACCTCGCCCAGCTCGACGCGGAAGCCGCGCAGCTTGACCTGGTGGTCGATGCGGCCGAGGAACTCCAAGTTACCGTCGCTCAGTCGGCGTGCGAGGTCGCCCGTGCGGTACAGCCGCTCGCGCCGCCCCATCACCGTTCGCTCGACGAACTTGTCGACTGTCAGGTCGGGCCGGTTCAGGTAGCCGCGGGCCAGACCGACCCCGCCGATGCACAGTTCGCCCGGCACGCCCACCGGGACCACCTGACCCGCCGTGTCCAGCAGGTGCAGCCGGGTGTTGGCGACGGGGCGGCCGATGGGAACGGTCTGGGGGCCGTCCACTGGCTGCGTCACCTGGAAGAAGCTGGTGCCGACGGTGGCTTCGGTCGGACCGTAGCCGTTCAGGAAACGTCGGCCTGGGCTCCAGCGCAGGGCCAGCGCCCATGGACAGGCTTCGCCGACCGCCACGACGGTGGTCAGGTGCGGAAACGCCGCCGGGTCGAGCGTGGCCAGCAAGGCGGGTGGCAGGGTGGCCACCGACACCTGTTCGCGCTGCAGCAGCGCTACCTTGGCGACGGGATCGGCCCGCGTCTGCGGCGTTGCCAGCACCAGCGTGGCACCGGCCGCCAGGGTCACCAGGATCTCGAACACCGCGCCGTCGAAGCCCCAGGCGGCGAACTGGGCGAAGCGGCTTTCGGGTGTGAGCCGACCCAGCTTGATGAAGTCCTCGGCCAGGTTCACCAGCCCGCGGTGCGGCAGCATCACGCCCTTGGGCCGGCCGGTCGAGCCAGAGGTGTAGATCACGTAGGCCAGGTCGTCCTGCACCACCGCCGCCACCGCCACCGCAGCGACATCACTGGCCACGGGCCGCTCGCACAGCGTGTCCAGGTCCAGCACCTGCACGGTCGCGCCGATGCCCCTCAACGCGGCCATGGCGGCTGGCCGTGTCGCGGCCTGGGTCAACAGCACCTGAACACCAGCGTCCTCCAGGATGCCGGTCAGGCGCTCCCGCGGGTAGTGCGGGTCCAGTGGCAGGAAGGCGCCGCCGGCCTTCAGCGTACCCAGCATGCCGGTCACCAGGGCCGGGCCGCTGTCCACGCAGAGGGCCACCAGCACGTCCCGACCGACACCCGCCCGGCGCAGGTGCTCGGCCAGTCGATCGGCACGTGCATCCAGTGTCTGGTAGCTGACCTGCTCCCCGCCGCACACCAGCGCGACCGCCTGCGGACACCGCTTGGCCTGGGCTTCGAACAGTTGGTGGACACAGGCGGTGGCCGGGCAGGGCGTGTCGGTGGCATTCCATGCCTGCAATTGCTGCTGCTCAGCCGCAGTGAGCATCGGCAAGCGGCTGATAGCCGTGTCCGGCGCACCACGGGCATCGGCACTGGCTTCGGCCGTGGCCACGACCGAAGCCAGCAGCGTCGTGTAGTGCCCCGCCATGCGGGCGATGGTGTCGGCGTGGAAGAGGTCGGCGTTGTGGTCGAACACCAGACGCAGACCTCCCTCATGCTCATCGGCCAGCAGCGCCAGGTCGAACTGGCCCGCGCCCTGTCCGCCGGTTTCGGCCAGCGCCCACGGCGTCATCTGCAGGCCGGCGGCGGTCAGCGGCTCGGCCGCATCCTGCTGGCTGAGCAGAAACAGCGTCTGCACCAGCGGCGGTACGCTCGGGTCGCGCTGCGGCAGCAGCTCCTGCACCAGCGCGGGGAACGGGTAGTGCTGGTGCGCCAGCGCACCGGCCACCGTCTGCGCGACCTGGTCGAGGAAGTCGGCGAAGTCCGGCGAGGCGTCTGGATCGTGGCGCGAACGCAGCGCGATCAGGTTGACGAAGTAGCCGACTACTGGCGCGAACTCGGCGCGGGCGCGGCCAGCCTCGGGCGCCGTGCCGACCAGCAGGTCGGACTGGCCGGTGGTGCGGTGCAACTGCACCAGGTACACCGCCAGCAGCAGCGTGAACAGGCTGACCCGCCGACGCCGCGCCAGCCCCTTGACGCGCTGCGTCAGGTCGGCGTCCAGGTGCCAGACATGGGAGCGGCCGTTGAACGTCCGGGTCGGTGGACGGGGCACGTCCAGCGGCAGTTGCAGCACCGGCAGCTCGCCCGCCAACTGCTGGTGCCACCAGGTGCGCAGGCGCGGCCCGGCCGCCTCTAGCAGCCCTTGTTCCCAGCGCACGAAATCGGCCCAGCCGTGGCGCAGCGGCGGCAGCGCGGCCACCGTGCCCGCACAGCGCGCGCCATAACCCTGCGCCAGCTCGCGGGTGAGGATCTCGCCCGAGCCGGCATCGGTGGCCAGGTGGTGGATCGACAGCACCAACAGGTGATCGTCGTCGGCGTGGCGAATCAGCACGGGGCGGAACACGCCTTGCGTCAGGTCGAAAGGCTGCGTGAACTGCGCGCGCACTTGCGCCGCCAGCGCACCCGCGTCCAGCCCGACCGCATCGACCTCGGCCAGCACCACCCGCGTGGGTGGCAGCACCTGCTGCATCGGCTCGCCGTCTTCGACGCGCACGACCAGTCGCAGCGCGGCATGACGCGCCACCAGATCGGTCAGCGTCTGCTGCAACGCCCCGCGCTGCAGCGGGCCGCGCAGCCGCAGCACCAGCCCGGAGTTCCAGGCGTGGCTGAGCGGCGCACTCTGCTGCAGGAACCACAGGGCGCGCTGCCCGTGCGACAGCGGGCAGCGGACGGCCTCCTCGGTCACGACCGGCAGGGGCTCCGTGAAGACCATCGCCATCGGATCGGGCATGTCGTCCACCCCGGCCTCGTCCAGCGCGGCGGCCAGTGCGGCGACGCTGCGCAGCCGGTAGAGCTGCGTGGCCGTCACGGCCCGGTCCAGCCGTTGCTGCGCCAGGCGCACCAGCCGCAGGGCCAGCAGCGAGTGCCCGCCCAGCTCGAAGAAGTCGTCATGCACACCGACCGCCGGCCGCCCGAGCACCTCGGCGAAGACCGCCTCCAACGCGGCCTCGACGGGCGTGCGCGGGGCGACCTGCCCATTGCCCGTGGGATCGCCCGTCGTGTCGATGTTCGGCGGGGGCAGTGCGCGGCGGTCGATCTTGCCGTTCGGGGTCAGCGGCAGCCGCGCATGCACCATGAGGTGTGTCGGTACCAGGTGCGCGGGCAGGCGCTGCTGCAGCCAGCGGCGCAGCGCCGTGCCGAGCGCTGCGGCCCGGGCGGTGTCGGCGATGTCCTTCAGCCCGACATGGCCGACCAGCACGGCGTCGGCCCCTTGCCCGTGGACGACGGCCGCGGCGGCGATGACGGCCGGGTGGGCGACCAGCGCCGCCTCGACCTCACCCGGCTCGATGCGGAAGCCGCGCAGCTTGATCTGCTGGTCGATGCGGCCGAGGTAGTCCAGTTCGCCGTCAGGCCGCCAGCGGGCCAAGTCGCCGGTGCGGTAGAGCCGCTCGCGCCGGCCGCCAAGGTCTGCCTCGGTGAACTTCTCGGCCGTGAGGTCGGGGCGGTTCAGGTAACCGCGTGCCAGCCCCGTCCCGGCGATGCACAGCTCGCCCGGCACGCCCGGGGGCACGCGCTGCTGGTGCGCATCCAGCAGGTGGATGCGGGTGTTGTCGATCGGCCGGCCGATCGGCGTCGGTGCCTGTGCATCGACCGCCGCGGTGAAGCGGTGGAAGGTCGAACAGATGGCGGTCTCGGTCGGGCCGTAGCCGTTGACGATCACCAGGCCCTGCGGTCCGGCGGCGTCCTGCCAGGCTTGCAGCAGCCCCTGCCGGATCGATTCGACGCCCACCAGCAGGCGGCGCAGCGGCACATCCCCGCCCACTGCATCGAGCAGCGGCTCCAGCAGCGCGGGCGGAACGTAGGCGCTGTCGATGCCGCCGGTTCGGATGTAGCGGGCCAGTTGCTCGGGCGCGAGCAGCAGGTCGCGGGGCACGATGTGCAGGGCGCCGCCAAAGCCCAGCGTGCCGTGAAGCTCCCACACCGCCACGTCGAAGCCGAACGGGGCCAGCGTCAGGCTACGGAAGCCGGGCGCCAGCGGGGCCACGCGGTGGAAGGCCGTGACCATGTTCGTCAGCGCGCGGTGCGGCAGGCAGGCCCCCTTCGGCTGTCCGGTCGAACCGGAGGTGTAGATCACATAGGCGAGGTCATCCGGCCCGGCGCGGCGCGTTGGCCGGTTGGTCGGGTATGCGCTCCAGGCGTCCGGTTCGTCCAGACCGAGCAGCACACAGCCCGTGGGCGCCAGCGCCGCCACCCGCTCGGCCAGCCCCTGCTGGGTCAGCACCAGGTCGGCGCCGCAGTCTTCGAGCAGGAAGCGCAGGCGCTCCGGCGGATAGTCCGGGTCGAGCGGCACGTAGGCGCCGCCGGCCTTCAGGATGCCCAGCAGACCCGCCACCATGTCCGGCGAGCGCGACACACAGAGGCCGACCAGCGTGTCCGGGCCGACACCGCGCGCGATCAGCGCCTGGGCGATGCGGTTGGCGCGGGCGTCGAGGTCGGCGTAGCTGAGCGAGGTGTCCCCGTAGACAACGGCGGGCGCCGCGGGCGTGGCCGTGGCGTGGGCCTCGAACAGGTCCACGAGGGTCCAGCCCTGCGGGTCGTCCCGCTCGGTCGCGTTCCAGGCGCGCAGTTGCCGCTGCTCGGCGTCGGTCAGCACGGGCAGGGTGTGGATGTCCGCCTCGGGGTTGACAACGATGCCCTGCAGCAGCACCTGCAGGTGCCCGGCCATCGCGGCGATCTGCGCGTCCTCGAAACGTCCGGCGTTGTAGGTGAACATCGCCGTCAGGACGCCGCCGCGGTCCAGGAAGGTCAGCGTCAGTGCCTGCGGCATGCCGCGCTGCTCGCTCGCCAGGGGCTGCAGCAGCGCGTCGGCGGTCACCGCGTCCGCCTGGCGCAGTGCGACGCAGACGAAGCCCGCGATGCCTGTGTGCAGCCGCTGCGGCGTGGCGTGGGTTTGCAGCAGGCGCATCATCTCGGCGTGCGGCCAGGCCTGGTGCGCGAGGGCTTGTTGCTGCGCCGCCTGCGTGCGCTGCAGCAGCGTGGCGAAGGTCGGTGAGCCACTCAGGTCCGCGCGCAACAGCACCGGGTTGGCGAAGTAGCCCACCGTGTCGGTCCAGCCCGGCAGCGCGCGGGTGGTGGCCGGCGATGCGATCAGAAATTGCTGCTGCCCGCCATGCCGGCCCAGCAGCACCTGCCAGACGGCCAGCAGCACCGCGTACAGCGTGCTGCGCTTGGCACGGGCCAGCGCGCGCAGTCCGTCCGCCAGACCGGCATCGAGCGTCACGCAATGCCGGCGTGCATCGCCATCGGCGTGGCCGACGGTCGGCGGGTCGAGCAGCGCAGGCTCGCCACTCAGCGCGTCGCGCCAGTAGGCCGCCAGCGCGTCGCCCTGCACCGCGAGCGTGTCGCGCTCCCAGCGCACGAAATCGTGGTGATTCAGGTGTCCGGGATCGGTCACCGCGGCCGTGACCGGCCCGCGGCCTGCGACCAGTTCGCGGTGGAGCGCGGCGAGGTCGTGGCGCAGGATCTCCTGGCTGGTGTAGTCGGTGGCGATGTGGTGGACCGACCAGTGCAGGTGGGCCTCGACCGCGCCGGACGGGGTGGTCACTTCCAGCACCGCCATGCGCATGACCGGGCCGCGGGCGAGGTCGAAGGGCTGGTCGGCAAAATCCTGGCGCCAGGCGTCGACCTGCGCTGCGGGCCAACCGCGGCCATCGACGACGGTGAAGTCCGGTTCGGCCTCGACGAGCAGGCGCTGCGCCGGCTGCACTGCATCGGGTGCCTCGGGCCTGTCGGCCGTTTCGGTGAGCGGGTAGGTGGTGCGCAGGATCGGGTGCCGCTGCAGCAGCGCGCGCGCAGCCTGGCGCAGCGTGTCGAGGCAGGTGCCGGCTGGCAGGCGGTCGATGCTGACCAGGTGGTAGCGGCGGCTGGTGGGGTCGATCTGCCAGTCCAGCCACAGGCCGAGCTGCCCTTGTGACAACGGGCTGTCGTGGCGCCCAGCGGCGAAGGCGTCCCGCTCGGCGAGCCAGGCCACGATCGTCGCCTTGTGCTGCCGCAACTGCGCGATCACCTCGGGTGGCATGCCGGTGCGCGGGGCGCGAAAGCGCAACTGGCCGTCCTCCAGCCACAGCGTGATGTCGCGGGCGGCAAGGTCGCCCAGCAGCTCGACCACGTTCAGGTCGGGGTTCAAGTTCATGCTCATATTGATCCGGTGATCCATTCGGCTTCTCCCGCAGGCGCCGGGGCGACCGTTGGCACGTCAAGCCGCTGCAGCAACTCGGCGACGAGGTCCTGGGTGCTCAGCCCCTGCAGGAAGCGGGCGAACGGGATGTCCGCGCCCCAGGTGCGGCGCAGGTGGTTGCGCAGCTCGACCGCCATCAGCGAGTCCATCCCGAGGCCCAGCAGGCTCTCGTCCGCGGGCAGCGTCTCGCCACGCGGCAGGCGCAGCACACGCGCCACCAGCCCGGTGACCTGTGCGCTCAGGAAGGCCGGTCGCTCGGCCGGTGCGCAGCGCTCGAACTGCTGGCGCGGGCTGGCCCCATCGCTGCGGGTTGCCTCGTCCACCACAGGGGTTGGCTCGGTCGCCATGGCGGGCCGGGTCACGTCGGCAGGCGGTTCGTGTGCCGCCAGCAGTTCGGTGAACAACGGGGTCACGCCCGCCTGTCGGCGGTGCTGCGCCCAGTCCATCGGCATGACCGCGGCCTGCGGTTCGGCCATGCCCAGCAGCCGACCGAGCGCCGCCAGGCCCTGCGCCCGATCGATCCGGCCATGGCCCTGGTCCTGCAGGTGGTACGCGCGGCGTGCGTCCATCTGCGTGGCGGCGCCGACCTCGGACCAGATACCCCAGTCGATGCTCAGCGCGGGCCGGCCAGCGGCGTGCCGTTGTCGACACAGTGCGTCCAGGAAGCTGTTGGCCGCTGCATAGGCCCCCAGCCCGAGGTCGCCGGTCAGCGCGGTGATCGACGAAAAGCAGACAAAGAAGTCCAGCGGCAGGTCGCGGGTCAGCGCGTCCAGGTGCCAGGCGCCGAGCAGCTTGGGCCGCAGCACCGCAGCGAACTGCGCGCTGTCGGTCTGGTGCAGCAAGCCGGTGGTGTCCGCGGCTGCGGCGGCGTGTAGCACACCCGCCAGTGGCTGTTGCGGAACGATCGATGCCAGCACGGCGGCGAGCGCGTCGCGGTCCCCCACGTCGGCGGACACGGCACGCACCGTGGCACCGAGCGCCCGCAGCGTTTCCAGCTCTCGCGTGGTTTCCGGCGACGGTGTGCGGCGCCCGAGCAGCAGCAGGTGACGCGCTCCGTGCTCCACCAGCCAGCGCGCGACCGCCAGCCCGATGCCTCCCAGACCGCCGGTGACCAGGTAGCTGGCCTCGGCGCGAAGCCGTGTGGCGGTTGGCATCGCTGGGCGCTGGTCCATGCGCACCAGCCGCGCGACCTGGCGCCGGCCGTCGCGCAGCGCGATCCGATCCTCCACGGGGCGGGTGTCGGCCGCGGCCGGCGTCGCCAGTTCCGCCAGCAGCACCTCGACCTGGGCCGATGCAGGCTGCCGACCGTCCAGGTCGATGCGGACGCAGGCCAGTTCCGGGTGCTCGACGGCGATGACCTGCCCGAGGCCCCACAGTGGCGCCTGCAGCGCGCCGCGCACCTCGTCGCCCTCCACCACACCCTGCGCGTCCTGTGTCACCAGCCACAGCCGTGGCCGTGGCAGTTCAGTCGCTTGTTCGCTGAGCGCCTGCACCAGATGCAGCGCGCTGGTGCAGCACGACCGCGCCGCAGACGAGACATCGTCGGCGCCTGCATCCAGCCCCCAGAGATGGAGTACCCCCTGCAGCGACGGGTGGAGGGTCAGCAGCCGCCGGAAGTCCTGCGGGTCGTCCGGGTTCAGGCGGATCTCCCCGTCTTCGGCGCGCCAGGCGCTGCTGGTACGAACCAGCACCGGCTGATCACCGCGTTGGCGCAGTTCGGTCGCGAGCCGATCACCCAGACCGCCCTCGTCTGCGAGGATCAGCCAGTGTCGGCCCGGCACCTGCACCAGCGAAGTCACAGCGATGGTCGTCGCCCGTGCCAGCAGCAGCACCTGCCCGAGTTCGCCATCGGCCATGTCGGCCTCCGGGCTGGAGGTGGTCACCTCGAAGCCGCAGTCGGCCAGCAGTGCCCGCCAGGCGTCGGTCGGCAGCAGCGGGTGGCCCTGGCGCTCGTCGGCCGAGCGCCACCAGCCCTCGGTCAGCCCGAAGGTCAGGTCGATCCAGCGCCGCTGCGCGCTGGCTTCCAGCAGCACCAGCAGGCCGCCCGGCGCCAGCAGGCTGCGCGCGTGGGTCAGGCTGGCGCGCAGGTCGCGGGTCGCGTGCAGCACGTTGGCCGCCACGACCACGTCGAATTGCCCTGGCAGGAAGCCCTGGATCGAGGGCGACTGCTCGATGTCCAGCACCTGGGCGTGGACGAAGGGGTGCGCGGCGTAGCGCGCGCGGGCCTGTTTCACGAAGGCCGTGCCCTTGTCGGTGAAGGTGTACTGCACACGGCGCGGTTGGCGCGCCAGTCGGTCCAGCAGCCCATCGGTGGTGCCCCCGGTACCGGCACCGATCTCCAGCACGCGCACGCCGTGGTCGGCGGGCAGCGTGTCGAGGGCGGCGCTGACCGCCGTCTCCACCAAGGCGTTCATCATCCGCGCCGCCGCGGTCTCGCGGTACAGCCGCGCGGCGGTGTCGTCGCCGAACAGCAGGTCCAGTGCCTGTGCCTGTCCGCGCAGCAGGGCCAGCCACTGCGGTGCAAAACGTGCCAGCAGCGTGCCTTCGATCGCCGCTGCCGGGTCGGCCGGTGTCGGCAGATCGACCGGCGACAGCGTGTACCGCACGCGCCAGTGTTCGCCCTCGTGCGCCAACATGCCAGCGTCGGCCAGCATCGCCAGCAGGTTAGCGAAGAAGCGCCGGTGCGCCGGCACGACGCCCAGCGTCCGTGCGGCCTCGTCCGCCGTCCAGCACGCGCCTTCGCGCAGCGGCAGGCCGCCCTGTGCGAACAGATGCGCTACCCGGTCCGGGCAGCCGGCGTCGAGGCGTGCCACGGCCTGCAGCGATGCATGTAGCGCGGGGTTGGCCAGATGGCGGGCAGCCTCAGTCTTCAGTGCGGCAGCGATGCGATCGACGGGCGCCAGTCCGGCCGCCGCCCGGCCCCAGACGCCCTGGTCACGCCAGACGAGTCGGTACAGCAGGTCGTCGAGGCATGCAGCGGCGGTCTGCTCGCGCTGTCGTGCCAGCAGCAGGTCCACCAGCTCAGGCAGCGCCGTGCGCGCTGTGCTGGACAGGGTCAGCCCCTCGCCAAGCAGGTCGAGCAGGCACTGCCGGTCGCCCTGTAGCAGTCCTGCGACCAGCGGCGTGGCCATGGCGGGCGTGGTCGCGGTCGGTGTGGTGGTCGATGTGGTGGCCGGTAGTGCCGATTCGACCCAGTGGCGGCTGCGCTGGAACGGGTAGGTCGGCAGGACGAGCCGCCGCCGTGGGCGCTGCCCGTCCACACCCGCCCAGTCCGGCAACACGCCGCGCACATAAAGCGCCCCCAGGCTGTCAAGCATCGATCGGTGGTCGGGTTCGCCCTGGCGCAGGCTGGGCAGCAGCAGCGGGGCGACGCTGGCGGTCGCGTCCGGCACTGCGAGGGTGTCGAGCACCGAGCCGGCCATGCCCGCCAGCGTGGCCTGGGGGCCGATTTCCAGGAAGAGGCGGCAGCCCTGCGCGTGCAACGTGGCCACGCCGTCGGCGAAGCGCACCGTCTGGCGCAGGTGGCGGCGCCAGTAGGCCGGGTCGGTCAGCTCGTCCGTGACCCGCTGGCCGGTCATGCCGGAGATGACCGGCAGGCGTGGCGGCGACAGGCGCACCCGGGCGAGTGCGGCCGAGTAGGCGTCCAGCACCGGGTCGAGCAGCGGCGAGTGCGCCGCGACCGGGATAGCCAGTTCGCGCACCGTGTGGCCAGCGGCCTGCAGCGCGGCCATGACCCGCGCCACGCTGTCAGCGCCGCCAGAGACCACCACGCTCTGCGGGCCGTTGACCGCGGCCAGATCGACGTCTTCCAGACCGGCGATGCAGGCCCGCGCCTGTGCCTCGGTGGCGATGGCCGACACCATGCGACCACGGGCACGTTCCATCAGCCGCCCGCGCTCGATCACCAGGCGCAGTCCTTCCTCCAGTTCCAGTACGCCTGCGGCATAGGCCGCCGCGTAGTCGCCCAGGCTGTGGCCCAGCACCATCGCGGGCTGCACGCCCCAGGCGCACCACAGGTCGGCCAGCGCACATTCCAGCGCGAAGTTGGCCGCCTGCCCGCAGGGATGGGAGGTCATCAGGTCCTGGTGCTCGGGCGCGATGGCCGCGTACAGCAACTCGATCAGCGATCGGCCCAGCTCGGCCTGCACTACCGGCTCGCAGCGGGCGATGACCGCGCGGAACACCGGCTCGGTGTCGTACAGGTCGCGGCCCATGTGCAGGTACTGCGAGCCCTGGCCGGTGAACAGGAAGGCGATCTTCGGTGTCCCCTGGCCCGGGACCACGCCGTGGTGACCTTCGACCGCATCGGCGGGGTCATCGACGTGTGCTTGCAACTGACCGAGCAGGCCCGCCGCGGTGTCGGCGGTCAGGGCGAGGCGGTGGTTGAAGTGGTTGCGACCAGTGAAGGCCGTGGCGCACAGGTCGCCGAGGTCAGTGTGCGGCGCCGATCGCAGCCGTTCGGCGTGCCGCCGCGCCAGCGCCCGCAGCGCGGCCGGGTGGCGCGCGGACAGCGTCAGCAGGTGCCAGGCACGGTCCGGCACCTGCACGGGCACCGCTGCCACCTCAGCCGCCTCGACCGAGGCCTGCTCCACGAGCACATGCGCGTTGGCGCCGCCCAGACCGAAGGAGCTGACACCGGCGATACGCTGGCCCGCCGGCCAGGGCGACAGCCCGGTGGCCACCCGCAGCCGGCCGTCCAGCCAGTCGATGTGCGGATTGGGGTGGGCAAAGTGCAACTGGTGCGGGAGGACGCCATGTTGCAGCGACAGGATGACCTTGATCAGGCCCGCCACGCCCGCGGCTTCCTCCAGGTGGCCGATGTTAGCCTTGACCGAGCCGATCGTCAGCGGCTGCGTGCGTTCGCGCTCTCCGAAGACCGTTGCCAGCGCTCGGACCTCGATCGGGTCGCCGAGCTTGGTGCCGGTGCCGTGGGCCTCGATGTAACCCACGTCCTGCGCTGACACCCGGCCGTCCGCCAGTGCCTGGCGGATCAGCGCGGCCTGCGCGGTGGCGCTGGGCACGGTCAGGCCGCTGCTCGGGCCGTCGTGGTTGGTCGCGCTGCCGCGGATGAGCGCCAGGATGGGGTCACCATCGGCCTCGGCATCGGACAGGCGCTTGAGCACGACCAGTCCGCAGCCTTCGCCCCGTCCGTAGCCGTTGGCGGCGGCATCGAAGGTCTTGCAGCGGCCGTCGGGGGCCAGCGCCTGCAGTTGCGACTGCACGACATGGCCCTGCGGCGTGACCATCAGGTGGCTGCCGCCCGCCAGCGCCAGGTCGCTGGTGCGCAGGCGCAGGCTTTCGCAGGCCAGGTGGACGCCGATCAGCGACGCCGAGCAGGCGGTGTCGATCACCAGACTGGGGCCTTGCAGACCCAGCACGTAGGACAGGCGGCCCGCGGCAAAAATGGCGCTGTTGCCGGTGGTGGCGTAGACCGAGGACCGGTCCGCCTCGCCGAGCAGGCCGAGGTATTCGCTCGGCGTCATGCCTACGAACACGCCGGTGCGGCTGTTCCGCAGCGCCGCGGGCGCCCGGCCCGTGCGCTCCAGCGCCTCCCACGCCACCTCCAGCAGCAGGCGCTGCTGTGGGTCGAGGACCATCGCCTCGCGCGGCGACAGGCCGAAGAACGCAGCGTCGAATGCGTCGATCGGGCTTTCGAGGAAGGCGCCTTCCCGCACATAGGTCCGGCCCGGCGTGCCCGGCTCGGGGTGGTGGCAGGCGTCGCGGTCCCAGCGTGCCGGCGGCACGGGGCCGACGCGGTCCTGACCGGTCTTCAGCAGCTCCCAGAACGCCTCCGGGCTGTCGGCGCCCGGAAACCGGCAGGCCATGCCGATGACGGCGATCGGTTCGTGGCGCGCCGCTTCCGCCACATCGAGTTTCTGCCGGGTCTTCTGCAGTGCCTGCAAGGCCTTGAGCAGTTGGGCGCGGTGGTCAGGGGGGGTACTCATCAGCCGTCTCGTGTTCACATCGTCAGTCATCGAGCCGGGCCAGTTCCTGCTCGACCAGCGCATCCAGCTCGGCGTCGGACAGGGCTTCCAGGTCGTCAGGGTCGGTGGTCTCCGCCGGTACCAGCACCGGTGCCGGTGTCACCTCGACAGCCGCAGCAGGGGCCGGCTCGGCCAGCACCTCGCGCAGCAGGTAGTCCCGCAGCAACTCGATGCTCGGGTACTCGAAGGCGATCGTGGACGGCAGTGGCTGCTCCAGCGCCTTGACCAGGTGGCGGCGCAGCTCGATGGTCATGAGCGAATCCATGCCCATGTCGCTGAAGCCGGTCTGGTGGTCCGGCAGCTCGGGCAGCCGCAGCGTCTCGGCCACCGCCTGCTGCAGCCAGGCGGTCAGCTCGGCGGAGCGCTCCTGCGGTGCGGCGTCGGCCAGGCGCTGGCGCAGCGTGGCGCGCACTGCAGCGGCCGGGGCCGGTGCGGTGACCGCCCCAGCGCGGGCGGCGGGCAGCAGTTCGCTGAAATACGGCAGGCGCATCGCCTCGGCCTGGAGGTAGGCGCCCCAGTCGATCGCCATGACCCCGACCTGGGCCAGCGGCTGCCCGATCAGACCGGCCAGTGCGGCGATGCCCTGGTCCGGCGGCATGGCCGTCAGACCGCGGCTGACCAGCTCGGCCTGCGACCGGCGCATCAACTGTGCAGCGGCCCCGATGTCGGCCCAGGCGCCCCAGTCGATTGCCAGGGCCGGCAAGCCACGGGCACGGCGGTGGGCGGCCAGCGCGTCCAGCACGGTGTTGGCGGCGGCGTGGTTGGCCTGCCCGCGGTTGCCGAGCAGGCCGGCGGCGGCCGAGTACAGCACGAAGAAGTCCAGCGGCAGGTGCTGCGTCAGCGCGTGCAGGTACCACGCCCCCCGGACCTTGGGCGTCAGCACGCCGACGAAGCGCGACCAGTCCTGGTGCAGCAGCGTGCCGTCGTCGAGCACGCCGACAGCGTGGACCACACCGCGCAGCGGGTGCCGGGGATCGACACCCGCCAGCAGCCGCACCACCGCGTCACGGTCACCGACGTCGCAGGGCGCCACCACAACCCGGGCGCCCTGCGCGATCAGCGCGTCGATGCGCGACTGGGCGTCCTCGCTTGGCGCACGCCGGCCGGCCAGCACCAGGTGGCGGGCACCCCGTTCCACCAGCCAGGCGGCGGTGGCCAGACCGAGGCCGCCGAGGCCGCCCGTGATCAGGTAGCTGGCCTCGGGGTCGCAGCGAATCGGCTCGGTTGGCGGGACCGTGGCGCGGGACAGCCGGGCGGTGTGGCGCCGGCCGCCGCGCAGGGCGATCTGCCGCTCGCGCTCGGCGCCCGGGGTCACGGCGTTCAGCTCGGCCAGCAGGAGATCCGCCTCGGTTTCGACATCCACATCGGCATCGGCAGCGGTGCCAGCGCCAAGGTCGACCCGCACGCAGCCCAGCTCCGGATGCTCCTGGTCGATCACCCGGCCCATGCCCCACAAGCCCGCCTGCAGCACGGCGCTCACCGGATCGTCCGGCGTGACGTCCTGGGCTTGGCGCGTGACGCACCACAGGCCTGCGGGCGGTGGTGACCCTTGCAGCAGGGCCTGCGTCACCTGCAGCAGCGACGCCCCGGCAGGGGTCATCGCCGCCACCGGATCGTCCTGCGGCGCGAGGTCGGGTATGTCCAGTCCCTGCAGATGAACGACACCATGCAGCGCCGGCTGGCTTGCCAGCAAGCGCCGCACCTCGTCAGTCTGGTCAGCGCCGAGCACGGTGGCGTGGTCCCCTTGCTGGTGCAGCCGCTGCGCCAGCGCCTGACCGACGCCTTGCCGGTCGGCCAGAACCAGCCATTGACGGGCCGCGGCCGGGGCCGGCAGCGGGCGCGCCACGGCATCGGCCCGGGCCACGATCAGCGCATGGCCGCTCTGCGCCAGCACGGCTACGTCGGTGAACCCCTGGGCGTGCAGCGCCGCTCGCCACTGGTCGGCGTCCAGCAGCGGATGGTCCTGGCGCTGGTCTTCGAAGCGCCACCAGCCATCGGTGAGGCCGAAGGTCAGGTCAACCCAGCGGCTGCGCTCGGTGACCTCCAGCAGCAGCAGGTGGCCTCCGGGCTGGAGCAGCGCGCGGACATGGGCCAGCGTGGTGGCGATGTCGCGGGTGGCGTGCAGCACGTTGGCCGCCAGCACCACGTCGGCCTGGTGGCGCCCGAAGCCTTGTTCCAGCGGCGAGCGCTCGATGTCCAGCGTCTGGCCGCGCAGGAAGGGAAAGTTGGCGAAGCGCTCGCGGGCCCGGTGGATGAAGGACGTGCCGATGTCGGTGAACAGGTACTCGGTCCGGTCGGCCGGCAACAGCGGCAGCAGGCCGCCGGTGGTGCCGCCGGTGCCGCCGCCGATCTCCAGCAGGCGCAGGCCCTGGTCGGCAGGCAGGCTGGCCACCAGGCGCGCCACCACGTCGCGCACCTGGGCGTTCATCAGCCGGTGGATCGGCGAGTCGGCGTACAGCCGGTGTGCGGTGCTGGTGTCGCCACCGGGGAACAGCAGTTCCAGCGGTTCCTGAGTGCCGCGCAGCACGTCGTCCAGGCGTTCGCCACAGCGCGTCAGCAGCACGGCTTCCGGTGGCAGGCCGTGGTCCGCCTGGAAGCGGGCGACTCGGGCGGCGACATCGTTCGCGGGCGGTGCCTGCAGCACGGTCCAGTCCTCGCCACCCTCGTGCCGCAGCACGCCCTGCTCGGCCAGGATGGCGAGCAGGCGTCCCAGCAATCGGTGGCAGGCGGGGATGACGCCGATCTGCCGGGCGATCTGGGCGGTGCGCCAGCGCGTACCCGGTTCGAGGCGCAGCCCCGCACGGGCGAAGGCCGCCTGCACGTAAGCGCCGCTCAGCGCCTCCAGATCGGCCACGCATTGTTCATAGGCGGCCCCGCCCTCGGCTGCCCAGCGCGGGGCCAGGGCGACGGTCAGGTCGCCGATGGCCTCGGCCGGGGTGGGCAGGTGTCCGGCTGCGCCGCCGAAGGGGCTGCGCGGCCAGGCCACCTGGTAGAGCCAGTCATGCCAGTCCGGCGTGCGGCGGATGGCGGTGGACTGCGCCGCGCGCATCGCGAAGCCTTCGACCTCCGCCAGCAGTTCGCCCTCGCCGTCGAACAGGCGAAGATCCCAGGCGTCCGGCTCGACCTGGACGGCATGGCACCACCAGACCTCCCCACGGGCCGGCCGGTACAGCCGCAGCGCCTCGATCGCGAAAGGCAGCAGCGTGCCGGCGCCTTCGTCGTGGCGAGCCAGCGAAGCCACCTGGAAACAGGCGTCCAGCAGGCCCGGGTGGAGCCGATGGTCATCCAGCGTGCCGATCGGAGGCGTCAGCCGGCCAAGTGCTTCGGGCCGGTCCGCCGCGGGGCCATGCCACACCTCGGCGATCCAGCGGAAGGGGGTGCCCAGCTCGATCCGGGCGGCCTGTGCGCGGCTGTAGACGAGGCTGGCGTCACCCAGGCGGGTGCAGCGTTGCTGCAGTGCGGCGAGTCCGTGGCCTGCGGACGCGGGCACACCGGCAGGCGCCAGTCGGCCCTTCGCGTGGGTCAGCAGATCCCGCGCCGTGCCCTCGGGCGTGAAGCTCGCGACCTTGAACGTCTGGCGGACATCGCCGTCGCCCTCTGGCGCGGCACCGATCACGGTCTGCACCCGGCGGCTGCCGCCCTCGGGCAACACCAATGCCTGCGGAAACACCACCTCCAGCAGCGCCACCGGCGTTTCGGCACGCCCGTTCGCCAGTGTGGCCGCCGCCAGCGCCATCGCGAGCTGGTACGCCCCCGGTGACACGACCGCGCCGAACACCCGGTGCTCGGCCAGCGCGGACTGGGTCTGCAGGCTGAAGTCGGCCTCGAACACCTGTTCGTCGTGCAGCGGCAGCTCGAAACGGCGTTCGATCAGCGGGTGCAGCGATGCCGGGCGCCGGGGGGCGGGTCTGGTGGTCCAGCAGGGCCGACGCTGGAACGGGTAAGTCGGCAGCAGCACCGACCGGCGGGCATGGCCCTGGTCAACGCCCCGCCAGTCCGGCGCTACGCCCCGCACGTACAGCGCGCCCAGGCTGGCGAGCAGTTCCGGTCCGTCGGCCTGTCCGCGGCGCAGGCTGGCCAGCGTCACGGCCTGGTCCGACCCGAGCGTGTCGGCGACCAGGCTGGACAGCACCGGCTGCGGGCCGATCTCCAGGAAGATCCCGCAGCCCTGCGCGCGCAGCGTCGCGACGCCGTCGGCGAAACGCACCGCCTCGCGCACATGGCGCACCCAGTAGTCCGCGCTCAGCATCTCGTCGCCTGCGAGGCGACCGGTCAGGTTCGAGACCACCGGCAGCGTCGGCCGGCCGTAGCGCAGACCGGCCGCAACCCGGCGGAAATCCTCCAGCATCGGCGCCATCAGCGGCGAGTGGAAGGCGTGGGTCACCTGCAGCGGCCGGGACCGCACGCCCTGCGCCGTCAGTTGGGCCACGAGGCCGGCCACCGCGTCGCGTCGCCCGGAGAGCACCACGCGGTCGGGCGCGTTCACCGCCGCGATGGCGACCTGGTCTTCGAGTCCGGCGAGCAGTGGCCGGACCCGGTCCTCGCCCGCGTGCAGCGCCACCATGTCGCCGTCCTGCGGCAAGGCTTCCATCAGGCGACCACGGGCCGCGACGAGCGTCAGCGCATCGTCCAGGCTGAACACACCGGCCAGACAGGCCGCGACGATCTCGCCCAGGCTGTGGCCGATCATCACCTCGGGCTCGACGCCCCACGCGCGCCACAGGCAGGCCAGCGCGTACTCCAGCGCGAACAGCGCCGGCTGCGCCTGACCGGCCCGCTCCATCGGCTCGCCATCGCGGGCCGGATCGGCGGGGTGGAGGATCTCCAGCAGCGGCCGATCCAGCCGCCCGCGCAGCAGCGCATCGCAGCGGTCGAGCGCGGCGCGGAACACCGGCTCGGTCTGGTACAGCGACCGGCCCATGCCGACGTACTGGCTGCCCTGGCCAGTGAACAGGAAGGCGATGCGCGGGGCCACCGGCTGTGCCGTGCCGCGCAGCACGCCCGGTCCGCTGCGGCCATCCACCACGGCGCCCAGCCGAGCGGCAAGTTCGCCACGGTCCGAGGCAACGATCGCCAGCCGGTGCGCGTGGTGCTGGCGTCCGGTGGCGGCGGTGCGGCAGAGGTCGGCCAGCGCCTGCGCGGGATGCGCCTGCAGGTGGTCCTGGTAGCGGACCGCCAGCGCGTTCAGCGCCGCCTCGCTGCGCGCGGACAGCACGAGCAGGTCGGTGCCACGCGCTGGCGCCGAGGTGTTGACCACTGGCGGTGCGGCCTCGACGATCACGTGGGCGTTGGTGCCGCTGATGCCGAAGGCGCTGATGCCCGCCAGCCGCCGCGTGCCCTCGCCACCGGGCCACGGCAGGTTGTCCACCGGCACCTCGACGGCGAACTCGTCCCACTCGATGTGCGGGTTGGGCGTGTGGAAGTGGATCTGGCGCGGGATCGTCGCGTGCTGCAGCGCGAGCACCGTCTTGACAAAACCGGCGATGCCGGCGGCAGGCTCCAGGTGGCCGATGTTGGCCTTGACCGTGCCGACCCGCAGCGGCTCGGCGCGGTCGTTGCCGAAGACCGTGCCGATGGCGCGCAGCTCGATCGGGTCGCCCAGCGGCGTGCCGGTGCCGTGGGTTTCGAGATAGGCCAGCTCGTCGGCTGACACCCGCGCGTCCGCCAGCGCCTGGCGGAGCAGCTTTTCCTGTGCGTGCTTGCTCGGTACGGTCAGGCCGCTGGCGGCACCGTCGTGGTTGACCGCGCTGCCGCGGATCACCGCGAGCACGGTGTCGCCGTCGGCCTGTGCGTCGCGCAGGCGCTTGAGCAACACCATCGCGCCCCCTTCGCCGCGGCCGTAGCCGTCGGCGGCGGCGTCGAAGGCCTTGCAGCGGCCGTCCGGCGCCAGCACCTGCATCTGCGACAGCGCCACGTACATCGTCGGCGTCAGCATCAGGCTCGCGCCACCCGCCAGCGCCAGTTGGCATTCACCGGCGCGCAGGCTTTGCACGGCCAGGTGCAGCGCCACCAGCGACGACGAACACGCGGTGTCGATCGCCATCGTCGGCCCCTGCAGCCCCAGCACATAGGCCAGCCGGCCGGCGGCCACACTGTGGCCGGAGCTGGTGATGGCGTAGGTGTCCAGGTCTTTCAGGTCGGCGACGTCGTGGATGCCGCCGTGGTTGTCCACCCCCGTGCCGATGAACACCCCGGTGGCGCTGTCGAGGAGCTGCTGCGGCGCGATGCCGGCGCGCTCCAGCACCTCCCAGGCGGTTTCCAGCAGCAGCCCGTGTTTCGGGTCCATGCCCGCGGCCTCGCGCGGCGAGATGCCGAAGAACAGCGGGTCGAACTGCTCGACGTCCTCGACGAAGGCGCCCTGGCGCACGTACATGCGGCCCGGCAAGGGGCGCTGCGGGTCGTACAGCGCCTCGACATCCCAGCGCGACGCCGGGATCTCGCCGATGCGGTCCACGCCGTCGCGCAACAGGGTCCAGAAGTCCTCCGGCGTCGAGGCCCCCGGGAAGCGGCAGGCCATCGCGATCACCGCGACCGCGCCGTCGTCGGCTGGGTCTTTGGCGTCAGTGGTGGCCTGCAGCAGGGGCGTGGCCGCAATGACCGGGTCGGCCGTCGGGCCGTCGGTGTCGAGTTGCAGCTTCTGCAGCAGGAAGGGTGCCAGCGCGCCGATGCTGCGGTACTCGAAGGCCAGCGTGCTCGGCAGCGCACAGCCCAGCTCACCTTCGAGCCGGTGGCGCAGCTTCAGCGCCATCAGCGAATCCAGCCCCAGGTCGGTGAAGCCCGTGGTGCTGTCGGGCGCCTCGGTCATGCCGAGCTGGGCGCCGACCACCTGCTGCAGCCAGGCCAGCATCGGCGCTTGGCGGCGTGCGGGCGGCAGGGCCTGCAGTTGTTCGCGCAGCGGTGTGCGCGCCGTACCGTGACCGCGATCGGTTGCGGTGCTGGCAGTTGGCTGAACGAACTTCTCGTGCAGACGCGAAGCCGGCCGTGCCTCGGCCAGCGCGCCCCAGTCCAGCGCCGCGACAGACACCTGACCGTCGAAGCGCACCGCTTGCGGCAGCAGCCGCGCCAGCGCGTCCAGCCCGAGTTCCGGCGCCATCGGCTGCACGCCCGGGAACGACAGCGTTTCGCCGCGCATTGCCATGCCGGCGTCGGCCCAGATGCCCCAGCCCACACTCAGTGCCGGCAACCCCTGGCGGCGGCGCCAGCGCGCCAGCCCGTCCAGGAAGGCATTCGCTGCAGCATAGCTGCCCTGGCCGGCATTGCCGAGCAGCGCCGCCACGGACGAGAAATACACCATCAGGTCGAGGTCAGCCCCGAGCCCGAGCCCTTGCGTCAGCCGATGCAGCAGCCAGGCGCCATGGACCTTCGCCGCCAGCGCACGGCTGCAGCGCGCCCAGTCCTGGTTCAGCAGCACGCCGTCATCCAGCACACCCGCGGTGTGGAAGACGCCGCGCAGCGTCTGCTCACCCGCGCGGATCTCGTCCATCAGGCCACGCATCGCGGTGGCGTCGGCGACATCGACGGCACGGACCTGCACCGTGACACCGTCGGCGGCCAGTGCGTCGAGCACGGCGCGGGTCTGCGCATCGACCGTGCCACGGCGACCGGTCAGCAGCAGGTGGCGGGCTCCGTGCGCGGCCAGCCGGCGTGCGACCTGAAGGCCCAGTGCGCCCAGACCGCCGGTGATCCAGTAAAGCCCGTCCGACCGCAGCGCCAGTGGCTCGTCACGCGCCGGCAGCGCCGGGGCCCGGCCCAGGCGCGCCACATGGCGACGACCTTGGCGCCAGGCGACCTCGGTCTCGCCGTCGGGGCGAGGCTGCAACAGTTCGGTGGCCAGCGCGCGGGCGCGCTGCGCCGGGTTGTCGCTGCTGTCCAGATCGACCAGACCGCCCCAGCGTGCGCCCAACTCCAGCGCGGCCACCCGGCCGAAACCCGTCATGGGTGTCTGCATCAGCGCGACCGGCTGGCGTGTGTCCACCGGCAAGGCCAAGTGCGTCGCCACCCACAGCCGCGCCGACGATGCACCCGACGCGGCGGACAACGACAGCGCCTGCACCAGTGTCAGCAGGCTGCCGAGGCTGTGCTGCAGTCGCACCTGCAGCGCTTCCAGCGTGGCCTCGTCAGACGCTTCGTCCTCCGAAGGCCCGTCCTCCAGCGCTGGCACGAACACCACGCCGCGCGCGGGTGGCGCATCGGCCTGGGCCAGCCAGTCTGCAGCCAGTGTCACCTCGCCTGCGAGCGTGACCGTCTCGCCCAGCCCGCGCAGCACGCCGGCCAGCGCCGAGGCGACACCGCCCGCGTCGCCGACGAGCAGCCAGCGGCCGGCCTGCGCCGGTGCCAGCAGCGCCGTGGTGCGCGACTGGCGCGCCCAGGTCGGCACGTACAGGTGATCGTTGACCGGCGACGACGCGAGTGCCGAGGCGGTTGCTCCGGTTTCGGTCGATCTGGCCTGCGGTCGCCGACCCGGCGGGACCGGATAGGGTTGGCGCTGGAACGGGTAGGTCGGCAGCGCCACCGGCGTGCGCCGGGTGTGGCCGGCGAAGGCATGCCAGTCGATGGGCACGCCGCGGGTGTGCAGCGCACCCAGGCCGAGCAGCATCTGCCGCAGGTCGTCGCCGCCCGTGCCCAGACTGGGCAGCATCAGCGGGCGCTGCGCCGGCTCGATCGCCTCGGCGTCGAGCACCAGCCCGGCCATGCCGAGCAGCGTGCCTTGCGGGCCGACCTCGACGAGGAGGCTGCAGCCCTCGCGCCACAGCGTTCTCACGCCATCGGCGAAGCGCACGGTGTCGCGCAGATGGCGGCGCCAGTACTGTGGGTCGGCCAGTTCGTCACCGATCCGCTTGCCGGTCATGCTCGACACCACCGCGAGCCGCGGTGGCGCCAGCGGCACCCCAGCTACCGCAGCGGCGAAATCGTCCAGCACCGGGTCCAGCAGCGGCGAGTGCGCCGCGACCGGGATGTCCAGCCAGCGGGTCTTGAGTCCGGCTGCGGTCAGCCGGTCGGCGATCGTCGCCACGCCGTCGGTGGCGCCCGAGAGGACGACACTTTGCGGCCCGTTGATGACGCCGAGCGCCACGTGCGGGTGGTCCGCGAGGAAGGGCAGCACCTCGGCCTCGCTCGCCTGCACCGCCAGCATGTGCCCGTGCGCGGCCTCCATCAGCCGGCCTCGGGTGGTCACCAGCCGCAGGCCGTCCTCCAGCGACAGCACGCCCGCGGTGTAGGCCGCGGCAAAGTCGCCCAGGCTGTGGCCGAGCACCAGGTCGGGCTCGACGCCCCAGGAACGCCACAGGTCCGAGAGCGCGCATTCGAGCGCGAAATTGGCCGCCTGACCGCACGGGTGCGAGGTCAGCAGATCTTGGTGGTCAGGCTCGTGTGTTGGGTAGAGCAGTTCGACCAGCGAGCGGCCGAGTACCTCGCGCAGCACCCGGTCGCAGCGGTCGATGCGGTCGCGGAACACCGGCTCGGTGGCGTACAGCTCACCGCCCATGCGCAGGTACTGCGAACCCTGGCCGGTGAACAGGAAAGCGACCTTCGGGTTCGCACCAGAGCCCGGCGGCTGACCGGTCACCAGCGCCGGGGTGTCTTCGCCGCGCAGCCAGGCTTGCACCTGCTCGCCCGCCTCGCGCACCGTTGCCGCCACCAGCGTCAGCCGGTGGCCGAGGTGGGCGCGACCTTGCTGCAGCGTGTCGGCGATGGCCGGCAGCGCAGCGTCTGGCTGCTGTGAGAGAACTTCCGCGTAGCGTTCGGCCAGTTCGTGCAGCGCCGCCGGTCCCTGTGCGCTCAGCGTCAGCAGGTGCTGCGTGCGCGTGGTTCGCGCCGCTTCGGTCGGGTTCGGCTGGGGCACGGGCGCGGCTTCGACGATGGCGTGCGCATTGGTGCCGCTGAAGCCGAAGGCGCTCACCGCGGCGCGGCGCGGCGGCGCGTCTGCCTGCGCGGGCCACGGCCGGCCCTCGGTCGGGACCGTGATCGTCGACGCCTGCAGGTAGGGGTTGATCTCGCGCAGGTGCAGATGTGGCGGGATGTGGCCGTGCTGCAGCGTCAGCACCAGCTTGATCAGCCCGGCGATGCCGGCGGCGGCCTCGGCGTGGCCGATGTTGGTTTTAAGAGAACCCACCACCAGCGGCTGCTTGGCGCTGCGCCCGGGGCCGTACACCGCCTCCAGCGCCTGGACCTCGATCGGGTCGCCGAGCCGGGTGCCGGTGCCGTGCGCCTCGACGTAGCCTATGTCGCGCGGGTCGAGCCCGGCGACGGCCAGCGCCTGGCGGATCACCGCTTCCTGCGCCAGACCGTTCGGTGCGGTCAGCCCGTTGCTGGCGCCGTCCTGGTTGATCGCGGTGCCGCGGATCACGGCGAGGACGTTGTCACCCGCGGCCTGCGCGTCCGACAAGCGCTTGAGCACCACCACCCCGCAGCCATCGCTGCGCACATAGCCGTCAGCCCCCGCGTCGAAGGTCTTGCAGCGGCCGTCCGGGGCCAGCATGTTGGCCTGCGAGAAGGCGATGCTCAGCTCGGGCGTCAGCAGCAGGTTGACCCCCGAGGCCAGCGCCAGGTCCGATTCGCCCATGTGCAGGCTCTGGCAGGCCTGATGCACCGCCACCAGCGAGGCCGAGCAGGCGGTGTCCACCGAGAACGCCGGACCAGCCGTGCCGAGGAAGTAGGCGAGGCGGCCGGCCGTCACGGCGTTGGCGGTGCCCGTGCCGTAGTACAGACCGATTTCGGGCTCGCGGGCCTGGATCAGCTTGAAGTCGTCGCAGAAGGTGCCGACGAACAGGCCGGTGGCGCTGCCTTGCAGGGTCTCGGGGTTGAGCCCGGCGTGCTCCAGCGCCTCCCAGTGGGTTTCCAGCAGCAACTTCTGCTGCGGGTCCATCGCGGCGGCCTCGACCGGCGCGATGCGGAAAAACGGTGCGTCGAAGCGGCCGACCTCGCCGGCCAGGAAGCCGCCGAAGCGCGAGCGGATCCGGCCGGGGCCATCGCCGTGCAGTTCGTGCATGTCCCAGCGCTCGGGCGGCACCTCGGTGATCGCATCGACACCGTTGGCCAGCAGTTCCCAGAACTCCGCCGGGTTGGTGACACCGCCAGGAAAGCGGCAGGCCATGCCGATGATGGCCACCGGCTCTACTGCCGCCACGGCCGGTCGGTCGATAGCGGACGACGCGGTAGGCGCCTGTTCCAGGTGACGGATCAGGGCTTCGGGGGTGGCGTGGCGGAAGAACAGCAGCGGGTCCAGGGGACGTCCCAGCCCTCGCTCCAGTGCCGCACGAATATCGCCCATCTCCCGCGAGCCCAGGCCCATCTCGCGCAGTGCGCGGCGGCGCAGGTACATACCTGAACGTGCATCCCCCAGCACCTGGCACACCGCCTGGTCCACCAGCCAGGCCATACGGTCTGCAGGCAGTCGGTTCGCCTGGGCTGCGACGCCCGCATGGGTAGCTGCGGCATCGGCGCTGGAGTCGGGTTGGTGGCCTGGTGCGTTCTTCATCGTGATGTCAACCGAGTCGTGCGGGGAAAGGTCTGCGGGGTGCGGATTCGGGTGCGTTCAGCCGAGAGGCTCAGGGCATCTGGAGGACGGACGGCTGCAGAGGCGGGTTCGGGGCGAGTTCGGTTTCTGCCCGGGTGATGCGGTGGGGCAGCGCAGTGCGCGACGAGGAATCAACCATGGTCTGCGGTTGATCGATCACATCTGCCGGCAAAAGGCGTTTCCAAGGCGGCAGGCGAGCGCGGACGCAGCGGAGCCCGCATGAAGTGGCTCAAGCCGTGACGTTCAAGATTCAGAAGCACCACACGATCACTACTGACTTTATAAAAAACATGGTGATCAGTTGTTTGTGATTTTTTCACTCCCTCATCTTAGGCAGAAAGACAAAAAATGCCCCTCATTTGAAACAAATGATCACAAACAAATGTACAAAACGCGTTTGTCAATGCGTTTTGGGCTGCTTCAGCACAAAATCTCCGTGAAAATGCAGCTTTAAGCAGCTTGAATGGCGCATGCACCTGCCGCCGGAAAAACTGATTCGTCATATCTGGTGCAATAAAAAAGGTGCGGCTGTGGCCCGCCCCCGACGCCAAGTCCTATCCCCCCGTCCTGCACCTCCTCCACTGCCCGCCTGCCATGCGCCTGCGTTCCATTCCGTTTCTCACGCCGTGGTTGCATCAGCCGCGTCTTTGTGAATCGCCCCGCCTGCGGCTGTTCTGTCTGCCCTACGCGGGTGGCTCTGCCTCGATCTACCGGACCTGGCGTGCAGGATTGCCAGCCGATGTGGAGTTGTGCCCTATCCAGTTGCCAGGTCGCGAAGGACGCTTTGCAGAACCCTCCATGGACGACCCTGATGTGCTGCTGACGGAACTGCACACGGCGATCAGGCCATGGCTGGACTGCCCCTTCGTGCTGATGGGCTACAGCATGGGCGGGCTGATCGCGCATGCGCTGGCGTGCCGGCTACAGTCGTCAGGCGGGCCTACCCCTGAGCGCCTGGTCGTGGCCGCCTGCGGCAGCCCGGACCACCCCGCACGGATCGATCCCGACCGAATGGATCACGCCGAGTTCACGGCCTACGTGCGCAGCCTGGGCGGTACCCCCGACGCCGTGTTCGAGCACGCGGAGTTGCTGGACATGCTGCTGCCGATGCTCAGGGCGGACTTCCGGCTGGTTCGGCGCCTGCGCGAAGCCGCCACGGCCTGGCCAGGGTGGCCGCGCCTGAGGTGTCCCATCACGGCCCTGGCGGCCCAGGACGACGAGCACGCCACGCCGCAGCAGGTGGCGCGCTGGGCGGATTTCACCCAAGGACTGCTGCACTGCACGAGCATCCCCGGAGGGCATTTTTCACTTTGGCAGCAACCTCAGTTGCTGATGGACGCTGCATTGGGTGCCCCCGGGATCCGGTCCGGACAGGCTGTCACAGGATAGGCGTCGTACCACGGACCGCGTGATCCACAATGGGGCGTCAGGGCACCGCCGACCAGGCGAGTCCATGCCCAGCCCCGCAAATTTATCCGTTCAATGGTCACGCTACCCAGCACCCTTGCCCTGATCGATGACGATTCCGAATTCGTCGAATTCCTGGCCCAGTACCTGCGCGAACAGGGCATCAAGGTCGATGTCTTCCCGGACAGCGACGACCTGCTGACCACCGATGCACCGTATGGGTACGATTTCTACGTGGTGGACCTGATGCTGCCGGGGGTCGACGGGATCCAGTTGATCCGACTGCTGCGGCGGCGCACCAATGTCGGCATCGTGGTGATCTCCGGCAAGGTCACGCCGGACGTGTTCCGGTCGGTCATCGACGCGCAGGCGGACATGTACCTGAGCAAGCCGGTGAGTTTCGAGCAGGTGCTGCTGACCATCCGGGCGATCTGCCGGCGCACGGCGGCTATGGCGCAGGTCAATTCGGCCTGGCAACTGGACCGGCGCGCCAGCCTGCTGATCGCACCGGACACGAGCCGCATAGAACTCAGCGGTGGTGACATGACCGTCATGGAGTGCCTGCTGGAAGCCCACGGCCAGCCAGTGGCGCGCGAAGTGCTGATCAAACGGCTGGGCCGCAACCCGAGTGGCGCCGACGATAACTGGCTGCACGGCACGATCTATCGGCTGCGTCGCCGCATCGAGCGGGCCACGGTGCTGCCAGTACCGCTGCAATCGGTCGCCAGAGTGGGCTACGAATTCAAGGCTGAACTGCGCGCCATCTGAACCCGGGCCTGGCGCTTCATCCGGCGCGGCATCCAGATCAGATGGGCCGATCCTGCGGGATCGTGAGCCGCAGGTGCGCACCCGGTCTGCCAGATTCACCTGGGAGGATCTCGACGGTACCGCGGTGCAGTTCGGCCACACGTCGCACGATGTACAGCCCCAAACCCAGGCCGGTTCCGGTGCTTTCAGGGCCCCGCACCCCCCGCTCGAACGCCCGCGCCCTGAACCCCTCGGCAATGCCCCGCCCCTGATCGGAAACCTCGAAGACGATCGCCAGCGGCTCCTCTCGCTCGCTCAGGCGCAGTACCACCGACGAGTTGGAGGGCGAGTACGCCAGCGCATTGACCAACAGGTTGCGTAATGCGAGCCGCATCAGCCCCAGATCAAATGCCGCTGTCCGCAGACCCGGGTCATGCTCCACCAGGATGCGCAGACGGGCCGACGGCATGATGTCGGCTAGGCACAGCTCGACCAGGGTCTCCAGATCCGACTCCACGAGGGCGAGCCGGCCGTCGGCTGACAGCAGCGTCGTGGCCGCCAGCGTGTTGTCCAGGATGCTGGTGATCTGCTGGATGACGTTGCGAGCCCGGTCCAGGCGGCCCACGAGGCGGGGCGCGAGGTCAGCCGGGGCCTCGGTCGCCACGGTCCGTGTGCTCTGCAAGGCGGCCGAGGCGTTGTTGAGCGGCTGGCGCACCTCGTGGGCGAGCAGGTTCAACATCTCGTCGCGCTCGCGCAGCAAGGACAGTAGCCGCTCGGATTGCGCCTGGCTCTGGCGCTGGGACTGGCTGAGGCGTTCGATGTCGAGCTGGCGGGTCAGCTCGCGGGCATGCACGCCCTCCAACGTGATGCCGATGTAGGCGATGTTGCCGAATGCCGCCGTGAACATCATCACCAGCGTCAGAAGGACCGAGTTCGTGCTGCGGTCGAGGGTGAGGGCTTCGCCAGTTCCGAACAGCATGTTCCAGATCCTCAGCGACAGCAGGATGGCCGCACACCCGTAAGCCATCGACATGGCGTGCGCGCTGGCACTGGCGCGCACGCGGCCGAGTCGACTCGACACGGCGCACAACCACAGCGATCCGATCAGCATCACGAGCACGACATAGAACGCGCGGTCCACCAGGCTGGTGCGTCGGCTGATCTCGAAGCCGATCATCAGGGCCACCAGAACGGCCAGTGCCCGTGGCCAGGCGATCGACTCTCCCAGGTGGTGGTGCATGGCCAAGGCACGCAGCATCGTGCCGGCGAACCCGAGCGCCACGCTCAGCAGCAGCAGGCCCGTGGGCAGTGGTGTGCCGTGCCGGACTGCGGCCAGGCTGATGAACAACCCCACGGCGATGTTGCCCGCCACCCAGATGCCCAGACGGACAGGGTCGTCCTGCTTGCGCAGGATGAACCACACCCCCAGCGGCAGCAGCACATAGAGCAGGCTTGCCACGAAGCCGATGGTGTGGGAATCCAGCGAAGGAATAGACATGGGTCACTCAAGAAGAAACGACAAGTAACAAGAAGATCTGATCAATCAAAGAAAGAACGATTGCCGACTAGAATTGATTTAAGTGAACAATTAACGAATTTCAAGCAAGCAGGTCACACTTTCTGGCGCCTGAATTGGTTTATTTGATCAGTCAAATTTCGCCCGCTGTGGCGCATTCGCTCCACGAGTCATACCTGACTGTTTTGTACACATGTTCGCCAGCTTTTGCCGCCATCAACGAAGCCTAGCGCAAGCCTCGATCACCGACAGGCCGACTGGTTCGTGTGTGTGCGTGATGGCGCGCTGAATCAGCACCGATGCAGCAACTGAAGCGCTTTCTGACGCAAGAAGCGGGTGTGCCCAAGCGGCGCATTCTCGTGATGTCACTGCTCACAGGAGCCTGCAACGCGCTCATGCTGGGCCTGCTCAACATGGCCGCGGCTCATGCCGGTGATTCGGATCGTGACAGCAGCCTTTTTGCTGTGTACGTGGTCGCGCTGGCACTGCATGCCTATGCGCAGCGACACTCGATGCTCGACGCGATGGGTGCGGTCGAGCACACCATCGAGCGTGTGCGGCTGCGCCTGACCGACAAGGTGCGCCGCGCGTCGCTGCACCTTGTCGAGCAGGCCGGCGGGCTTCCCGGCTTCTCCGCACTGACCCAGGACACCCAGGTCATCTCCCAGGCGGGCTCGCAGGTGGTCACGACGCTGCAGGCGCTGGTGACGCTGACCTTTTCAGTGCTCTACCTGGCTTGGCTGTCCCCACTGGCCTGCCTGGCGGTGGTGGTCGTGGTGGTCGGCTACATCATCGTGAGCAAAGTGCGCGACCCGGCCATCGCCTCCGCCATGAAGCAGGCCCACGAACAGGAAGTCACGGTGCAGCGCGCGATCTTGGACGTCGTGCAGGGCGTCAAGGAGCTGCAACTCAGCCGTCGCGAGCGCACTGGCCTGCGCACCTACCTGACCGACGTGGCGGCGCAGTCGCATGCCCACAAGCTGCAGGCCAACCTGGACACGGTTTTTGACCACCTGTTCGGCGGTCTGGTCTTCATGCTGCTGCTGCTGGCGGTGGTGTTCCTTCTGCCCATCGTGGTACCGAGTAGCAATGAGACCACGCACCAGGTAGTCGCCACCATGCTCTACATCCTCGGGCCGATCGGCGCGATCACCCAGGGCCTGGCTGGCATGGCGGCGGTGGAGGCCGGCATCAGCCACCTCTATGCGCTCGAAGCCCGATTGGATGCGGCCCTGGAGCCCCACCACCGTCGACCGACCGAGCCGCTGCACAGCTTCGACGAGATTCGCCTCGACGCCGTGCGCATGCGCTACCTTGACGCCAAAGGTGCGCCGCTGTTCACCTCCGGCCCGCATGACTTGCGCCTGCGCGCGGGCGAGACGGTCTTCATCGTCGGCGGCAACGGGGCGGGCAAGTCCACGCTGCTCAAGCTGCTCACCGGGCTGTATCCGGCAGAGGAGGGCTGCGTGCTGCTAGACGGCAAGCCGGTCGAACCACGAACGCTGGAGGCCTACCGCAGCCTGTACTCGACCGTCTTCACCGACTTCCACCTGTTCGACCGGCTCTACGGCTTGCCCGAGACCGTAGACGACGCGGTGGTCAACGCCTGGATCGAGCGCATGGGGCTGGCGGGCAAGACACGCTGCGAGGGCGGGCGTTTCACGAACACCGACCTCTCGACCGGCCAGCGCAAGCGCCTGGCGTTCATCGCTGCAGTGCTCGAAGACCGGCCGATCTGCCTGTTCGACGAACTGGCGGCCGACCAGGATCCCGTGTTCCGCCGGCGCTTCTACGAGGAATTGCTGCCTGAACTCCAGGCCCAGGGACGGACGCTGCTGATCGTCTCGCATGACGACGCCTACTTCGACTGCGCCGATCGACTGCTCAGACTCGATGCCGGGCACATCGTGGCCGACGAGCGCCGCCATCCCGGGGAGCCAGCATGAAAAGCCACCTGCTGGACTTCCTGCGCCGCGAGTCCGGGCAGCGGCGGGCTCCGATGCTGGTGGCCATGGTGCTGTCGGGGCTGGCCGAGGGCCTGGTGATCGTGCTGGCCAACGTCGGGGCCAACTCGGCGAGCGAAGGTCTCACGCTCACCCGTTCGGTGCTGCTGACGGTGTACCTGATTGGATTGACCACCTGGGTGGTCAGCCTGCGCCGGGCGCTCAAGCAGAGTTTCACCGCCTCCGAGCAGGCGCTGGAGCGTGTCAAGACCCGCCTGGCCACCCGGCTGCTGCAGGCGGACCTGCTCTACGTCGAGCGCCAAGCGGCCAGTGGCCGTTTCTCGCTGCTCAGCCAGGACACTCGGCTTGTAGCAGACGCCGTCATGCGGGGCCTGTACTGCCTGCAGTCGCTGGCGTTGTTCGCGGCCAGCAGCGTCTACATGCTCTGGAAAGATCCGGTCGCTTTCGGACTGGTCGCGCTGGTGTTCGTGCTGGCGATTCCGAAGCTGATGCACAACTACCAGCAGGCGACCGCCGAGACACGGCTGTCGGCCGAGCGCGAAGGCCGCTTCTTCGCCCTGTTCGGCGACCTGGTGCGGGGCTTCAAGGAGGTCAAGCTGCACCGTCCACGCAGTGATGCCCTCCAGGCAGAACTGGTCGAGCGGGCCCGAGCAGCCCACGCGCCCCGCCATCACATCCACCGGCGCACCGTCGATGACCTGCAGTTTTCCAACGGCATCTTCTACGTGCTGCTGGCCGCGCTGGTGTTCCTGTTGCCTGAGATCTGGTCGAGCCGTGGCGACACCGTCGAGCAGACACTCACGACGGTGCTCTCGCTCATGGGGCCGCTGACAGCGTTCGCCACCACGCTGCCGATGCTGGCGCGTGCCGAGGCGGCGGTGGCAGGGCTGTACGCGCTGGAGGCCGAGATCGATGCCGCCGCCCAAGACTGCGAGGCTGAGGATGATTCGGATCCTCAAGCATCGGACACACCCACCTTCGAGCGGCTGGCCCTTCAAGGTGTGAGCTTCCACTACACCGACGATGCGGGGGACGTCACCTTCTGCTCCGGTCCCCACGATCTGGAGATCCGCCGCGGCGAACTTGTCTTCATCGTTGGGGGCAACGGTTCAGGCAAATCCACGCTGCTCAAGCTGCTCACGGGCCTGTACGCACCGGTGACGGGCGAGTTGCTGCTGGATGGCCAGATCGTCGACGCCGACGCACGCCAAGACTGGCGAGAACTCTTCTCGATCGTCTTCACCGACTTCCATCTGTTCGAGCGGCTGCACGGCCTGGACAACGTCGATCCTAGGGAGGTGAAGCGCTGGCTGGCCGTGATGGGCCTGGCGCACAAGACCCGCTTCAGGAATGGCCGCTTCACGCAGACCTCGCTCTCGACCGGCCAGCGCAAGCGCCTGGCCTTCATCGTCGCGATGCTGCGCGACAAGCCGGTGTGCATCCTCGACGAGGTGGCCGCCGACCAGGATCCCGAGTTCCGCCGCCGCTTCTACCGCGAGCTGCTGCCCGGGCTGCGCGAGCGTGGCACCACCGTCATCGTCGTCTCGCATGACGACGCCTATTTCGACTGCGCCGACCGGCTCATCCGCTTGCAGGATGGCCGCATCGTCGCCTGAGCCGGGCATCCGCCCCGCAAGGACCGTGTTCCCATGACCACTCCCAAGGAATGGTTCGACGACCTCAAGGCCGATGCAGGCACCGAGGCCGACGCCCCCGAGGTGCCACTGACGCGCCGCCAGCGTTTCTCGCTCTGGCTGCACGACAACACGCCGTCCTTCATCGTCACGAATCTGCTGCTGGTCCTGTTGCTGATCTTTCTGTGGAACCGCGTGGTCGTGGTGGTGCCACCGGGGCAGACCGGAGTGCTGTTCCGCCTGTTCTCAGGCACTGAGGTGGACCGGGTCTACGGAGAAGGTCTCTACCTGATCAGTCCGCTCAACACGATGAACCTGTACGAGACGCGCAAGCAGGTGACGCTGCACGAGTTCGAGGTGCTCACTGCCAAGGGCCTGAGCGTGAAACTCGCGCTGGCGATCCGCTACCAGCCCGAGGTCGAGATGCTGGGCGTGCTGCACCAGCGCATCGGCCCGGACTACGCCCAGCGCGTGATCATCCCGCAGGTCGAGTCCGTCATGCGCAAGCAGCTTGGCCAATACGTCGCCGAGGACGTCTACACCAACAAGGACGGGCTGCTCACGCGCGCGATCCTGGCTGCGCTGGATGAAGTAGGGCGCAACTTCATCCAGGTCGAGGACATCATCATCCGCAGCATCCAACTGCCCGACAAGCTCAAGGCGGCGATCGAGGACAAGCTGACCCAGGAGGAGATGCTCAAGTCCTACGAGTTCCGCATGGAGACCGCGCGCAAGGAGGCCGAGCGGCTGACGATCGAGGCCGAGGGGCACAAGAAGCACAACGCCATCGTGGCCGAGACGCTGACGGACAAGGTGCTGCAGCGCGAGCAGATCGCGGCGATGCGGGATCTGGCCAAGTCGCCCAATGCCAAGACGCTGATCATGGGCAGCGGCCAGAGCGGCGCACCGGGCACGGCCCAGGGCGATCCCAAGCTGATGATCAACGTCACGCCATGAAGCGCCTGCTCGTGATGGCGGCCGCGGTGGCGGTCGGCCTGTTCGTGTGGAGCCACTGGCCGGCGGAGGACTATGCCGCGCTGGCGGATGCCCGTGACCAGCACGCGCTCGACACCCAGGCCGACATCGTCGTGGCGGCGGTGGCCGACCCGCAGCAGTCGGACTACGTCAAGGGCATCGAGCTGGCGGTGACGCAACTCAACGAGCGACCCGAGAAGCTGCTGGGGCGGCTGGTACGGCTGCGCATTGAGCAAGGCAGCGCAGACCCGGTGGCCGAAAACCGGCTGGTGCAGCGCCTGGTCAGCGACGAACGGGTGGTGGCCGTGCTGGGTCACCGCGCATCGAGCCTGGCGGTGCCGGCCTCGCTGGTCTACGAGGCGGCCCGCATGGTATTCCTGCCGCCCTTCGCCACCAAGAAGAGCCTCACCGGACACGACTTCCAGTACGTCTTCCGCATGGCCCCGAGCAGCCCGGTGATGGCCGAGCAGCTCGCCAGCCTGACGGCGCTGCTGGGCCACGGTCGGGTCGCCGTGCTGCATGCCCGCGACGACTACAGCCGCGAGCTGGCCTTCCTGTTCGAAGACTCGGCCGTGGCGCGCGGCGTGCGGGTGACACAACGGGCCTCGTTCCTCGCCACCGACGAGGACTACCGCAGCCTGGTGGCACAGCTCCGCGCCAAGCCCTTCGATGCGGTGTTCCTGTCGGCCTCCAGCGGGCCGGGGGCTCGCATGGTGCAACAGTTGCGCGAACTCGGTGTGCAGGTACCCATCATCGGCATCGATTCCATGAACTCGCGCGAGTTCAAGGACGC
The DNA here is from genome assembly GCF_013410775.1 of Sphaerotilus montanus. Classification (NCBI taxonomy): domain Bacteria; kingdom Pseudomonadati; phylum Pseudomonadota; class Betaproteobacteria; order Burkholderiales; family Sphaerotilaceae; genus Sphaerotilus; species Sphaerotilus montanus. The sequence goes on from NZ_JACCFH010000002.1 coordinate 121,404, forward strand.
GGCGGGGGCGGCCGGTCACAACATCATCACCCCGGTGCTCTACCGCAGCAACCAGACCGGCTGGCGCAATGCCGCGTTTGTCGAGCGTTTCCGTGCCGCACACGGGCGCGAGCCGGACCACAACGCGGCCCAGGGCTACGACTCGATGCTGCTGCTGGCGCGCGCCATCGAGCTGGCCAAGACTACGCGCACGTCGGCCGTGCAGTCGGCGCTGCGCTTCATGCCGTACTGGATCGGCGTGACCGGGCTGCATGCCTTCGACGCCCGTGGGGAGCTGCGGGCCAAGCGCTACGAGTTCCAGCAACTGCTGGCGGGCGAGTGGCAGCCGCTGCCGGGGCTGCACCTGCGCTACCAGCTGGAGCGCGCCGAGGCCGAGGCGCGCCTCACGGGCGAACCGCTGCCGGCGGGCTTCAGCCAGTCCTTCCGTGCCGAGGCGTCGCTCGAAGAGACGGCTACGCTGCAGTTCGAGATGGCGCGGCGCATCTTGCCGATCCAGCGCCTGGGGGTGCTCATCGCCTCGCGCGACCCCGACACGCTGGAAGAGGTTACCCAGCAGGTGCAGCGCCTGGCCAAGGCCACCGGCGTGGCCATCGAGCACTGCGTGATGCGGGACGAGGCACTCGATGACGACCTGGCGCACTGCCTGCAGACGCTGACCGCCCCGTCACCGTCGCAGCCCCAGGCGCTGATGCTGGCCCGCTTCGACGACCTCAGCTTCGTGGATACCGTGGCCGTGGGCGCGAAGCTGCGCGCCGCGCCACTGCCGGTGTTCGCCATCAGCGCAGCGGGCAACCGCGTCATGCCGCCGGGGCTGGCGGTGTTCGTCGACGAGGTCGGGCGGCAAGACTACTTCGGCCCGGCGGTCAAGAACATCGAGCGCATGGTGGCGCGTCAGGTGGTGGACGGCGTGATCGGCGGGCTGGTCAACCTGCCAGCGGTCAAGGTCGATCTGCAGCGCCTGCTGGCCCTCGGACACCAGAGCAACCCGGCGCTGCTGAACCTGTTCGCCGAGGAGATGCCGCCGGTGGCGGCCACGTTCGCGCTGCCCAAGCAGGCGCGTCAGCCGGTGGCGGCGCCTGAAGCCGCTTCGGCCGCCTCGGAAGCTGCCAGCGCGGACGCTGCGGCCAGTGCACCTGATGCGGCGTCGGCCGCGTCAACACCGACCTCGGCCCCTTCGTCGGCCCCGCTCCCCGCCTCGGCGCCCTCCAGCTCTTCTGATCGGTAAGAAGTCATGTCCTCACTACCTCCGTATGTCATGCCCCTGCTGTATGGCTTTGGCAGCCTGTTCGTGGCGCTCATGGGGCGCAATCGCAAGTGGGGCTTCTGGGGCTATTTCTGGGCGTCGTTGCTGATGTCACCCGTGCTGGGTCTGCTGTTCGTGCTGGCAGGCGACAAACCTGAGCGCAAGCCGAAAGCGCCCAAGTCCGCGCTCCAGCCTTCGCCAGTGGCTGCAACGCCAGCGGTGGGCGTCCCCGCAGCCAGCGTGAAGCCCGTTGCCACATCAGCCCCGGCGGTCAAGCCGTGAGCGCCACTGAAGGCTCGGGGCGGGAGACAAGGGAGCACGGCGGACCACCTCCAGGACATCCCCAGTTTCCTCCACCCACCCCGAAAGGACTGCGCATCCGCAAGAAGAAATCCGCTCATACACCTGTCGAGCTGGGTCTGCTCGAACCCCTGGCGCTGACGCCGGAGCCGGAGTCGACCGCTCTTTCTCTTCTCTCCTCCCAACCTCTGGAGACCATTTTCATGAGTCAAACCGCTGACCACAACACCATCGACGCCGAAGCCACGGTCGTCGAACCCTCTGCGCCCGCCACCCCCGCTCCCGTGCTGGTCTCTGACGTGGTGCGTTCCGACCGGCTGCTGCTGGCCAACGACATCGTCAAGAACCACGTCATCGCCGCCACCGGCATCAGCCTGATCCCGATCCCGGGGGTCGATCTAGCCGCCATCATGGGCATCCAGGTCAAGATGGCACACAGTCTGTGCAAGCTCTATGACGTGCCCTTCAAGGAGAAGCTGGTGCGTTCGCTGCTGACCTCGCTGGTCAGCAGTGCGGGTGCAGTGCTCGCCATGACCGGGCTGGCCAGCCTGGCCAAGGCCGTGCCGGTGCTCGGCTCGATCGCCGGTGCAGCCGGCGTGTCGGCCACCTCGGCGGCGATGACCTACGCCACCGGCAAGGTGCTGACCAAGCACTTCGAGACGGGCGGCACGATCGACACCTTCGACCCGGTCCAGTTCAAGGAAATGTTCAAGGCCAAGGTCAAGGAAGGCGCCGAAGTCGTCAAGTCGCTCAAGCCTGACGCTGCACCCGCGTCCGCCTGACCTTCTGAAACCCTGAGGCCATGATCAGGGCCTCAGGGTCGCCGGCACCACCCAGGCTTCCCACGCACCGCCACACGGTGCCGGCACTTCGCCTGCCTGTCTCTTGCACCTTTCCCCCCGCTTCCACCCACTTCGCTCCTGTTCCGGAGGTCTGCCATGTCCGCTCGTACTTCGTCGCGCACCGCGCTGCGCCGTCTCCTTCCCCTGTCGGTGGCCACCGCCACGCTGCTGCTGGCTGGCTGCAGCGGCCCGGCTGCGCTGCGCTCGGGCTACGTCGACTATTCGCACGCCCAGGCCCAGGTCGGCAACCAGCAGACGCTGCTGAATCTGGCACGCATCCGCAATGGCCACCCGCCGTACTTCCTGCAGATGGGTGCCATCACCGCCAGCTACAGCTTCACCCGCGGCACCAATGGTTCGGCCTCGCACACACTCGGCACCATGCCGGGCGCCTTGCCCGAGATGTTCACGCGCGCCCTTGGCCTAAGCGGCAGCGCCACCGAGGCGCCGATGTTCAACTTCGCGCCGCTGAGCGGCCCCGGCTTCTCGGCAGTGATCATGAAGCCGATCGATCCGCGCACGTTCTCGGGTCTGGCGATGCAAGGCTTCTCGGCAACGGCGCTCATGCGCATGCTCGCCGACGAGGTCACGCTGACGAACGCGAGTGGTCAGAAAACGGTGTTGCGCAACGGCTTTGACGCCCAGGACAGCGATAACTATGGCGACTTCCTGAGGCTGGTGGAGGCGCTGCAGACGCTGCAGTACGCACGCGCCCTGGTCACGGGCACCGACGCCGGGGGCACGACGCTACGCATCACGGCAGACGATCGGGCTGGCGCGGTGTTGCAGCGCCTGGCCACGCGAGACGGAGCCAAGGCCCAGTTCAAGACGCTGGGCAATCAAGCCCTGGCAGGCGGCTTCAGTGTGGATGTCAAGCTGCGCACCTTCGTAGGCACCCTGTATGCGATGGCCTACGACGGTGCGGGCGCTGACGCGCTGCCCGCGGCGCTGCGCGAGAGCCTGCCGGAAGGCCAGCGCGACGCGGTGCTGCGCATCGAAGCAGCGTCCGATCTGACCGAGCCGGAAGCGGCAAGCGTGGACTATGCCGGGCGCAAGTACGTCATCTCGGACAAGGCCGGCTCGCTGCGTTACCGCACCACCTTCCAGGGCCTGCAGTTCGTCTTCGCCCAGACTGAACTCAATCCCGGTCAGCTCCCGCAGGCGTCCGTCATCCAGATGCGCTGAGCGCCTGGGCTGCTCCTCTCATCGCCCCCGCTCTCTGACCTGATCGACTGTTCTTCACCATGCGCGCACCTCACCTGACCGTTCACCCGCTCTCTTCGTCCCAGCGCGAGATCTGGTTCGACCAGATGCTGCACGAGGGGGTGGCGCTGTACAACATCGGTGGCTGGGTGGACCTGCCCGGGGAGATTGACGTCGAGATGTTCCGCACGGCGGTACAGATGCTGATCAGGCGGCATGACGCGCTGCGTCTGGTGCTGATGGACACCGCGGACGAGGACGGCATGCCGCTGCAGAAGGTGGTCGAGCCTTGGGCTGCGGAGGTGCCGCTGCACGACTTCTCGGGTGAAGCGGATCCGAGAGGTGCGGCGCACGCCTGGATGCAGGCCCGCTTCGAGGAGCCCTTCACGCTGATCGGGCAGCCGCTGTGGCGCTACGACCTGGTCAAGATGGGGCCCAGCGAGTACGGCTGGCTGCTGCAGTACCACCACCTGATCGTCGATGGCTGGGGCGTGGCACTGATCAACCGCTCGCTGGCGGAGATCTATTCCAGTCTGGCCGAGCAGGCCTGGAGCGAGATCGCGCCGAGTCCGTCGTACACGGCGTTCATCGCCAGTGACCGGGAGTACGTGGAGTCGCCCGCGTTCGAGCGGGACCGGGCGTACTGGTTGGCCCAGTACGCCAATGGCGCACCTGAGCCGTTGCTGCAGGCTCGGCACCATGCCACTGCACCGAAGAGTGAAGGAACCGCGGGCAGCGCGGTGCAGTCGATGCACCTGCCTCGGGCGATGTACCGTGAACTGGAGGCGCTGGCGGCCGAGCAAGGCGCCAGCGTGTTCCATGTGCTGCTGGGAGCGTTGTACGTGTACTTCACCCGTACCGGGCAGCGCGAGGACTTCGCCGTGGGCCTGCCGGTGCTCAACCGCAGCAATGCGCAGATGCGGGCAACTGCGGGCCTTTTCGTCGGGGTGACGCCAGCACACTTCCAGTTCGGGCGCGAGATCACGTTCGTGGAGCTGATCCGAGGAATCGGCAAGGCGCTCAAGGGGCACTACCGGCACCAGCGCTTCCCGGTCAGCGAGATCAACCGGGCCGTGGGGCTGCAGGCGGCCCGCTCGGCGCTCTTCGATGTGACGCTGTCTTTTGAGAACAGCGGCAACGACATGGACTTTGCGGGAATCCGGGGACAACTGATTCCGGTGCTGAACGGACATGCGCAAGATCCGCTGACAGTGTTCGTGCGTGACTTCCACGATGCACATGACGTGCAAGTGGACTTCGTGCACAACCTGGCGTATCTGGACGAGGCAGAGGTGCGAGCACTGCAGGAGCGCTTTCATGTGCTCTTGGCGGCAGCACTGGAGAGCAGGGGACAGACCTCAGTGCAGGCGCTACCAGTGATGACTGGTCACGATGAGGAGCGGCTCCGCGCCTGGAACCAGACCGACGCCGACTATCCCCAGGATCTGACTGTCGTCGATCTCTTCGAGGCTCAGGTGGACACCTCCCCTGACGCCACGGCCGTGGTCTTCGAGGGCCAGCGCCTGAGCTATGCCCAGCTTGACAGACGAGCAAACCAGGTCGCCCACGCCCTCATCGAGCAGGGCGTCGGCCCCGACACCCTTGTCGGGCTGTGCGTGCCCAGATCCCTGGAGATGGTCGTCGGCCTCCTGGGCATCCTCAAGGCCGGAGGGGCCTACGTCCCCCTCGACCCCGACTACCCCCAGGACCGTCTGACCTTCATGGTCACCGACGCACAGGCGCAGGTCGTGCTCTCGCACTCCGCCGTGCTGGACCGCCTGCCCCTGAGCGAAGCACAGGTGCTGCGCCTTGATGACTCGAATGTCTGGGCCAGCCAGCCCGGCTCCCGCCCCGCTCGCCAGGCCTCTCCCCACGACCTCGCCTACGTCATCTACACCTCCGGATCCACCGGGGTGCCCAAGGGCGCGATGAACGAACACCGCGGCGTCGTCAATCGCCTGCAGTGGATGCAAGACGAGTATCGGCTCGACGCTGCGGACGTGGTGCTGCAGAAGACCCCCTTCAGCTTCGACGTTTCGGTCTGGGAGTTCTTCTGGCCACTGATGACCGGCGCTCGGCTGGTGCTGGCCCGTCCGGGTGGCCACCAGGAGCCGCAGTACTTGGCCGAGCTGATCACGCACGAGCGCATCACCACGCTGCACTTCGTGCCCCCGATGCTGGGCGCCTTCCTGGAGCTGGCCACGCTGCCAGCAGGCCATGCGCTGCGGCGCATCGTCTGCAGCGGCGAGGCGCTGCCGGTCGATCTGGAGCGGCGCTGCCTGGAGCGGCTGCCCGAAGTAGGGCTGCACAACCTGTACGGGCCGACCGAAGCGGCGGTGGACGTGACGTACTGGCCCTGCGAACCCGGGAGTCTCGGCGAGAGCGTGCCGATCGGACGACCGGTGTCCAACACGCGCGTACACCTCCTGGACACCGACCAGCAACCAGTGCCCCCGGGCGTACCAGGAGAGCTGTGCATCGCGGGCGTCCAGGTGGGACGGGGCTACCTGAACCGCCCCGAGCTGACGGCGGAGAAGTTCATCGTCGCCGAGGTGCTGGGTCGCGCGGAGAGGCTGTACCGCACGGGGGATCTTGCCCGCTGGCTGCCGGACGGCAACCTGGAGTACCTCGGCCGGCTGGACCACCAGGTCAAGCTGCGGGGCTTCCGCATCGAGCTGGGCGAGGTCGAGTCTGCGCTGTCTGCGCACGAGGCGGTGAGCGCCGCAGCGGTGGTGCTGCGCGAGCGCGAGGGCGTCAAGGCTCTGGCGGGCTACGTGGTTCTCCGCTCTGCGGTCGAGGTGTCCGAGCTGAAGGGCTGGCTCAAGGCCCGCCTGCCTGAGTACATGGTGCCCTCCAGCCTCACGGTGCTGGAGTCCCTGCCGCTGACCCCCAACGGCAAGGTCGATCGCCGGGCGCTCCCGGAGCCTGAACTGGCCGTCTCCGTCGGCCGTGCGCTGTCGGGTCCGACGGAAGAACTGCTGGGCGGGATCTGGGCCGAGGTGCTCGGTCTGGCCTCGCTGTCGGCCGAATCGAACTTCTTCGAGCTGGGCGGCCACTCCCTGCTGGCCACGCGCGTGGCCTCGCGCATCCGGACACAGCTCGGCGTGGACTGCCCCCTGCGGGTGCTGTTAGAGCAGCCCGTGCTGGTCGATCTGGCCGCCTGGCTGGACACGCAGCAGCGTGGCTCGGCCGTGGAGACCATCGCCGTGCTGGCCGAGGGTGAGCCCCTGGTGCTCTCGCCCGCGCAGGAGCGGCTGTGGTTCCTCGCGCAGCTCGAAGGTGCCTCCAGCACATACAACATGCCCGCGGCGCTGCGCCTGTCGGGCGAGCTGGACGAGGCGGCGCTGCGCGCGAGCCTGGTGGCGCTGACCTGCCGTCAGGCCAGCCTGCGCCAGAGCTTCCCCGTCGATGCGGCGGGACAGGTCCGTCTGGCCGAGCGCGCACCCTGGGATCCGCTCGAACTCGCCGACCTGCAGCACCTCGACCCCGAGGCGCAGGCGGCCGAGGTCGAGCGGCTGGCCCGCGCGCACGCCCAGGCCCCCTTCGACCTCGCCACCGGCCCGCTGTTCAAGGTCGGCCTGCTGCGGCTGAGCCCGCTGGAGCACGTGCTGCTGCTGAACCTGCACCACAGCATCGCCGACGGCTGGTCGATTGCCGTGCTGGTGCGCGAGTGGGCCGCGCTGTACCGCGCCGCCCGTGCGGGCGAGGCCCCGGCTTTGCGGCCCCTGCCCGCTCTTCCCGTGGCCTACCGCGACGTGGCAGCCTGGCAGCAGCGCTGGAGCACGAGCGAAGCCGCCTCCGCCCAGCTCGCCTGGTGGGTCGCGCAGCTCCAGGGCGCCCCCGCCCTGCTCGAACTCCCCACCGACTTCCCCCGCCCCGCCCAGCAGAGCTACCGCGGCGCCAGCTTCTCCCGCACCCTCGACGCCGCGCTGAGCCAGGCCGTCGAGCGGCTCGCCCGCGCCCAAGGAGCGACGGTCTTCATGACCCTGCTGGCAGCCCTGCAGCTCGTGCTGCACCGCCACAGCGCTCAGTCCGACATCAGCGTCGGCACGCCCGTGGCCAACCGCGAGCACGCCCAGACCGAGCACCTCGTCGGCCTGTTCGTCAACACCCTCGTCCTCCGCAGCCACCTCGACCCCCAGCAGCCCTTCGCCGAGCTGCTCGCGCAGGTCCGCCACACCGCGCTGGGCGCCTTCGCCCGCCAGGCGCTGCCCTTCGAGCGTGTCGTCGAAGCGCTCAGCCCCGAGCGCAGCCTCGCCCACGCTCCGCTGTTCCAAGTCATGTTCGTCCTGCAGAACAACGACGCAGCCGACTTCGACCTCGACGGGCTCCAGATCACCCCGGTCGAGCAGTCCAGCAGTGTCGCCAAGGTCGACCTCACCCTGAGCGCGCAGCAAACCCCCCAGGGCATCCTCTGCCACTGGGAGTTCGCCTCCGACCTGTTCACCCAGGCTCGCATCGAGCGCCTGGCCCGCCACTTCGAGCAGGCGCTCCAAGTCGTCACCGCACAGCCTGACACGCCGCTGCAGGCCATCGACATCCTCACCCAGGATGACAAGGCGCAGCTCCTCGCCTGGAACCGGACCGAGGCCGACTACCCGCAGGACCTCACCGTCGTCGATCTCTTCGAGCGGCAGGTGGACCAGACCCCTGACGCCACCGCCGTGGTCTTCGAGGGCCAGGCCCTGAGCTACGCCCAACTCGACAAACAAGCCAACCAGGTCGCCCACGCCCTCATCGAACAAGGCATCCAACCCGACACCCTCGTCGGGCTTTGCGTGCCCAGATCCCTGGAGATGGTCGTGGGGCTGCTCGGCATCCTCAAGGCCGGCGGCGCCTACGTCCCCCTCGACCCCGACTATCCGCCAGAGCGCCTCGCCTTCATGGTCACCGACGCACAGGCGCGGGTCGTGCTCTCGCACTCCTCCGTGCTGCAGCAACTTCCACAGAGCCAAGCCGCCGTGCTGATGCTCGACCAGCCCGACCTCTGGGCTTGTCAGCCCGACATCCGCCCGGCTCGCCGTGCTTCGCCCCAGGATCTCGCCTACGTCATCTACACCTCCGGCTCCACCGGGGTTCCTAAGGGCGTCATGATTGCGCATGCGGCCCTGTCGAACTTTCTGGCCGACATGCAGCCGCGCACCGATATCCAGTGCGGTCAGACGCTGCTGGCAGTGACCACGCTGTCATTCGACATCGCGGCACTGGAGCTTTACCTGCCGCTCGTCAGCGGGGCGTCCGTTCATCTGGCCAGTCGTGAAATGGCCACCGATGCCCGACAGTTGCAGGCATGCCTGCACGAGCAGGTCATCGACCTGATGCAGGCGACGCCCGCCACCTGGCGAATGCTGTTAGAGAGCGGCTGGCAACAGCACAGGCCGCTGACCGTGCTGTGTGGCGGAGAAGCTCTGCCGAGAGATCTGGGTGAGCGACTGCTGGCGCAAGCCCGGCTTCTCTGGAACGTCTACGGCCCGACCGAGACCACGATCTGGTCAGCCGCGCATGCGGTGACGCAAGATCCGGAGCGGCTGGGGTCGATCGGCCGGCCGATCGCGAACACGAAGGTGTACATCCTGGACGCGCAACAGCGGGTGCTGCCGCCGGGTGTGCCGGGAGAGCTGTGCATCGCAGGGGCCGGTCTGGCGCGGGGCTACCTGAACCGCCCCGAGCTGACGGCGGAGAAGTTCATCACCGCGGAGGTGCTGGGCCACGCGGAGAGGCTGTACCGCACGGGGGATCTGGCGCGCTGGCTGCCGGACGGCAACCTGGAGTACCTCGGCCGGCTAGACCACCAGGTCAAGCTGCGGGGCTTCCGCATCGAGCTGGGCGAGATCGAGTCTGCGCTCAGCGCTCACGAGGCGGTCAGCGCCGCCGCGGTGGTGCTGCGCCAACCCGAGGGCACCGAGGGGGTCAAGGCCCTGGCCGGCTACGTGGTTCTCCGCTCTGCGGTCGAGGTGTCCGAGCTGAAGGGCTGGCTCAAGGCCCGCCTGCCTGAGTACATGGTGCCCTCCAGCCTCACGGTGCTGGAGTCCCTGCCGCTGACCCCCAACGGCAAGGTCGATCGCCGGGCGCTCCCGGAGCCTGAACTGGCCGTCTCCGTCGGCCGTGCGCTGTCGGGTCCGACGGAAGAACTGCTGGGCGGGATCTGGGCCGAGGTGCTCGGTCTGGCCTCGCTGTCGGCCGAATCGAACTTCTTCGAGCTGGGCGGCCACTCCCTGCTGGCCACGCGCGTGGCCTCGCGCATCCGGACACAGCTCGGCGTGGACTGCCCCCTGCGGGTGCTGTTAGAGCAGCCCGTGCTGGTCGATCTGGCCGCCTGGCTGGACACGCAGCAGCGTGGCTCGGCCGTGGAGACCATCGCCGTGCTGGCCGAGGGTGAGCCCCTGGTGCTCTCGCCCGCGCAGGAGCGGCTGTGGTTCCTCGCGCAGCTCGAAGGTGCCTCCAGCACATACAACATGCCCGCGGCGCTGCGCCTGTCGGGCGAGCTGGACGAGGCGGCGCTGCGCGCGAGCCTGGTGGCGCTGACCTGCCGTCAGGCCAGCCTGCGCCAGAGCTTCCCCGTCGATGCGGCGGGACAGGTCCGTCTGGCCGAGCGCGCACCCTGGGATCCGCTCGAACTCGCCGACCTGCAGCACCTCGACCCCGAGGCGCAGGCGGCCGAGGTCGAGCGGCTGGCCCGCGCGCACGCCCAGGCCCCCTTCGACCTCGCCACCGGCCCGCTGTTCAAGGTCGGCCTGCTGCGGCTGAGCCCGCTGGAGCACGTGCTGCTGCTGAACCTGCACCACAGCATCGCCGACGGCTGGTCGATTGCCGTGCTGGTGCGCGAGTGGGCCGCGCTGTACCGCGCCGCCCGTGCGGGCGAGGCCCCGGCTTTGCGGCCCCTGCCCGCTCTTCCCGTGGCCTACCGCGACGTGGCAGCCTGGCAGCAGCGCTGGAGCACGAGCGAAGCCGCCTCCGCCCAGCTCGCCTGGTGGGTCGCGCAGCTCCAGGGCGCCCCCGCCCTGCTCGAACTCCCCACCGACTTCCCCCGCCCCGCCCAGCAGAGCTACCGCGGCGCCAGCTTCTCCCGCACCCTCGACGCCGCGCTGAGCCAGGCCGTCGAGCGGCTCGCCCGCGCCCAAGGAGCGACGGTCTTCATGACCCTGCTGGCAGCCCTGCAGCTCGTGCTGCACCGCCACAGCGCTCAGTCCGACATCAGCGTCGGCACGCCCGTGGCCAACCGCGAGCACGCCCAGACCGAGCACCTCGTCGGCCTGTTCGTCAACACCCTCGTCCTCCGCAGCCACCTCGACCCCCAGCAGCCCTTCGCCGAGCTGCTCGCGCAGGTCCGCCACACCGCGCTGGGCGCCTTCGCCCGCCAGGCGCTGCCCTTCGAGCGTGTCGTCGAAGCGCTCAGCCCCGAGCGCAGCCTCGCCCACGCTCCGCTGTTCCAAGTCATGTTCGTCCTGCAGAACAACGACGCAGCCGACTTCGACCTCGACGGGCTCCAGATCACCCCGGTCGAGCAGTCCAGCAGTGTCGCCAAGGTCGACCTCACCCTGAGCGCGCAGCAAACCCCCCAGGGCATCCTCTGCCACTGGGAGTTCGCCTCCGACCTGTTCACCCAGGCTCGCATCGAGCGCCTGGCCCGCCACTTCGAGCAGGCGCTCCAAGTCGTCACCGCACAGCCTGACACGCCGCTGCAGGCCATCGACATCCTCACCCAGGATGACAAGGCGCAGCTCCTCGCCTGGAACCGGACCGAGGCCGACTACCCGCAGGACCTCACCGTCGTCGATCTCTTCGAGCGGCAGGTGGACCAGACCCCTGACGCCACCGCCGTGGTCTTCGAGGGCCAGGCCCTGAGCTACGCCCAACTCGACAAACAAGCCAACCAGGTCGCCCACGCCCTCATCGAACAAGGCATCCAACCCGACACCCTCGTCGGGCTTTGCGTGCCCAGATCCCTGGAGATGGTCGTGGGGCTGCTCGGCATCCTCAAGGCCGGCGGCGCCTACGTCCCCCTCGACCCCGACTATCCGCCAGAGCGCCTCGCCTTCATGGTTCAGGACTCCAAGGCGCCGGTCTTGCTCTCGCACAGCGCCGTGCTCGATCGCCTGCCCCCGAGCCAGGCCGCCGTGCTCCAGCTCGACCAGCCCGTCCTCTGGGCCGGCCAGCCCGTCTCCCGCCCCTCTCGCCAGGCCTCGCCACACGACCTCGCCTACGTCATCTACACCTCCGGTTCCACCGGTACCCCCAAGGGCGTGCTGCTGCAGCACGGTGGCGCTGTCAACCTTGCGTTTGCCCAAATTCAGGCATTCGACACCGGCCCGGGATGCCGCGTGCTGCAATTTGCCGCCTTCAGCTTCGATGCCGCAGCCTGGGAAGTCCTGATGGCCCTGGGCAGCGGAGCCGCGTTGCATCTGGCGCCGAGCCAGCGCCTGCGCGAGGATCTGATGGCCGTGTTGCAGCAGCAGGCGATTACTCATGTGACACTGCCGCCCTCGATGCTGGCAGTGCTGCCATCCGAGCGACTGCCGGCGCTGCGCACGCTGGTGGTCGCTGGCGAGGCATGCCCGCCAGCGCTGCTGTCCGTCTGGGCAGCCGACCGGTTGTTCTACAACGCCTATGGTCCGACCGAGACGACGGTTTGCGCCACGATCGCATCCTGCACGGCAGAGATGACACAAGCCCCGATCGGAGTGCCGCTGGCGAACACGAGGATCTACATCCTGGACGCGCAACAGCGGGTGCTGCCGCCGGGTGTGCCGGGAGAGCTGTGCATCGCCGGGGCCGGCTTAGCGCGGGGGTACCTGAACCGCCCCGATCTGACGGCGGAGAAGTTCATCACGGCCGACGTCCTTGGCAAGGCGGAGAGGCTGTACCGCACGGGGGATCTTGCCCGCCGGCTGCCGGACGGCAACCTGGAGTACCTCGGCCGGCTGGACCACCAGGTCAAGCTGCGGGGCTTCCGCATCGAGCTGGGCGAGATCGAGTCCGCGCTCGGTGCCCACTCGGCGGTGAGCGCCGCAGCGGTGGTGCTGCGCGAGCGCGAGGGCGTCAAGGCTCTGGCGGGCTACGTGGTTCTCCGCGCTGCGGTCGAGGTGTCCGAGCTGAAGGGCTGGCTCAAGGCCCGCCTGCCCGAGTACATGGTGCCCTCCAGCCTCACGGTGCTGGAGTCCCTGCCGCTGACCCCCAACGGCAAGGTCGATCGCCGGGCGCTCCCGGAGCCTGAGCTGGCCGTCTCCACCGACTGGAGCGCCCCGCGCAGCGCCGCCGAGCAGACGCTCTGCGCGATCTGGTCAGCCGTGCTGCGCCGCAGCGACATCGGCATCCACGACAACTTCTTCGATCTCGGTGGTGACTCGATCCTGAGCATCCAGATCGTGGCCCGTGCCCGCCAGGCGGGTCTTGGCCTGAGTGCGCGGGACGTGTTCGAGCACCAGAGCGTGGCCGAGCTGGCCCAGGTGGTGCGCGCCGTGCGCGACCTCGACGCCCCGCAGGGGGCGGTGCGCGGCCTGGTCCCGCTGACGCCGATCCAGGCGAGATTCTTCGAGGCGGCCCGCCCGGCACCGTGGCACTACAACCAGGCGATGCTGCTGCGCGTGCCGCTGCTGCAGGAGCGTGCGTTGCGCTCGGCCTTGGCCGCGGTACTGGCCCACCACGATGCGCTGCGCCTGCGCTACACGCTCGATGCGACCACGGGCGAGTGGCTGCAGAGCCACGCTGAGGTCGAGCCCGAATCCGTCGCGCCGCTGCACGTCGAGGATCTTGACGTGGCTGACACCCTCGATGCGACCACCGATGCGGCGGCCTGGGAGGCGGAGCTGCAGGCGCGCGCCGACCACTGGCAGGCCAGCCTCGACCTGGAGAAGGGGCCACTGACGCGCCTGGTGCTGCTGCGCTGCCCCGGCGCGCCCGAGCGCACCCGGCTGCTGTGGGTCATCCACCACCTCGCCGTGGACGGCGTGTCCTGGCGCATCCTGCTCGAAGACCTGCAGCGCGCCTACGCTCAGGCTGCTGCGGGCGAGCCCGCCGCGCTGCCGGCCAAGACCAGCAGCTTCCAGGGCTGGAGCACCCGGCTGCAGCGCTGGGGGCAGAGTGCCGCCTTTGCCGAGGAGGCCGTCCTCTGGCAGGACCGGCCGGCCCTGCCGGCGCTGCGCGCGGACCACCCCGAGGGCGCGGCCGACGAGGCCCTGAGCGCCTGGCAGACCTTCACGCTCGACGCCGACCTCACGGCCGAGCTGCTGCACCAGGTGCCGGCGGCGTTCCGCACCGGCATCCAGGACGTGCTGGTCAGCGCCCTGGCGCTCGCGCTGCACGAGCACGGCGGCCAGAGCCGGATGCATCTGGACCTGGAGAGCCACGGCCGGGCCGAACTCTTCGCCGACATCGACCTCGGGCGCACCGTCGGCTGGTTCACCTCGCTCTACAGCGTCGAGGTCGACCTTGGCGCAGCCAAGGCTCCGGGCCAGATACTGCTGGCGGTCAAGGAGGCCCTGCGCGCCATCCCCCACGAGGGGCTGGCCTGCGGCGTGCTCGAACAGCAAGGTCAGCGCGTGCCGCACGGCACGGTGCTGTTCAACTACCTCGGCCAGTTCGACCAGATCGGTCAGGACACGGCCGACGGCTGGACGCTCGCCCGCGAGGGTGCAGGCCAGCCGGTCCAGCCCGGCGGCCAGCGCTCGCACCTGCTGGCCATCAACGGCTCCATCACCCACGGCCAGCTCAGCCTGTCCTTCGACTACAGCACCGCCCAGTTCGAGGCCGCCTCGATCGAGGCGCTCATCCAGTCCTACGGCCGCCACCTGCGCGCCTTGATCACGCACTGCCGCGATCACTTCGGCCTCAGCCCAAGCGACTTCGCACTGGCCACACTCGACCAGCCGAGCCTGGACCGGCTCAGCCGTGACCACGGCCGCGACCTGGAGACGCTCTACCCCTTGAGCCCGATGCAGCACGGCATGCTGTTCCACAGCCTGGTCGCCCCGGGCAGCGGCGCCTACATCACGCAGATGAGCCTGGGGCTCAGCCGCGTCGAGCCCGCGCACCTGAAGGCCGCCTGGCAGGGCCTGGTCGAGCGCCACGCCATCCTGCGCTCGGCCGTGCGTCATGACATGCAGCCGCCCGTGCAGGTCGTGCTCGCACGGGTCGAGCTGCCCTGGCGCGAGGTCGAGGCGCGCGACCTTGACGAAGCGGCCCAGGCCAGCCTCGTCGAGCAGATCCTGCAGCAGGACCGGCGCGACTTCGACTTCGCCCAAGCCCCGCTGATGCGCCTGAGCCTGGTCGACCTCAGCCACGGACAGGTCCGGCTGCTGTGGAGCCACCACCACCTGCTGATGGACGGCTGGTGCCTGCCGATCCTGTTCCAGGAACTCTTCGTGCTGTACGAGGCCAGCCGCCTCGGCCAGCCCTCAGCACTCCCGCCGGTGCAGCGCTACCAGCACTACATCGCCTGGATCGCCCGCCAGGATCAGGAGCAGGCCCGCGCGCACTGGCGCGAGCGCCTGCTCGGCTTCGATACCCCCACCCCGGTCACCATCGCCCGCCATGTGCCGGCGGATGTGCCGAAGCAGCCCCATGACCTCGCGCTCACGCTCGACGCCCCGGCCAGCGCCGAGCTGCAGCGCTGGGCGCGCAGCCAGCGCCTGACCCTCAACGCCGTCGTGCTCGGCGCCTGGGCCACCCTGCTGGGCCGCTACGCCGGCACCGACGACGTCGTCTTCGGCGCCACCACCTCCGGGCGCAACGTGCCCCTGCCCGGCATCGAGCACATGGTGGGCCTGTTCATCAACACCCTGCCGCTGCGCGCCAGCCTGCGCTCCACTGCGCTGGAGCTGGCCCGCACCCTGCAGGCCCAGCAGCAGGCCGACAACGCTTTCGCCTATTCGAGTCTCGCAGACATCCAGGCGGCCAGCGACATCCCCGCCGGGGCCAGCCTCTTCGACACGCTGGTCGTGTTCGAGAACTACCCCGTCGACGAGGCCCTCAAGGACCAGCGCAGCCAGCCCTTCGGCCTTGATGACATCCAGGCCCAGGAGGGCACCAACTACGCGCTCACGCTGGCCGTGCTGCCCGGGCACGCCCTGGGCTTCAAGCTCAGCTTCGACGCCGCACGCGTCGAGCCAGCCTCGGCACAGCGGCTGCTCTCGCACTTCGCCCAGATCGTCCGGGCGATCACCGTCACCCCGGAGCTGCCCGCTCAGGCGCTTGAGATCCTCACCCAGGATGACAAGGCGCAGCTCCTCGCCTGGAACCGGACCGAGGCCGACTACCCGCAGGACCTCACCGTCGTCGATCTCTTCGAGCGGCAGGTGGACCAGACCCCTGACGCCACCGCCGTGGTCTTCGAGGGCCAGGCCCTGAGCTACGCCCAACTCGACAAACAAGCCAACCAGGTCGCCCACGCCCTCATCGAACAAGGCATCCAACCCGACACCCTCGTCGGGCTTTGCGTGCCCAGATCCCTGGAGATGGTCGTGGGGCTGCTCGGCATCCTCAAGGCCGGCGGCGCCTACGTCCCCCTCGACCCCGACTATCCGCCAGAGCGCCTCGCCTTCATGGTTCAGGACTCCAAGGCGCCGGTCTTGCTCTCGCACAGCGCCGTGCTCGATCGCCTGCCCCCGAGCCAGGCCGCCGTGCTCCAGCTCGACCAGCCCGTCCTCTGGGCCGGCCAGCCCGTCTCCCGCCCCTCTCGCCAGGCCTCGCCACACGACCTCGCCTACGTCATCTACACCTCCGGTTCCACCGGTACCCCCAAGGGCTGTCTGATGACCCACGCCAACATCAGCCGGCTATTCTCCGCCACCGAAGCCTGGTTCCACTTCGGCCCCACCAACACCTGGACCCTGTTCCACTCCTACGCCTTCGACTTCTCCGTCTGGGAGATCTGGGGCGCTCTCGCCCACGGCGGCCGCCTGGTCATCGTGCCCTACTTGGTCAGCCGCAGCCCCGACCTGTTCCGCCAGCTCCTGCTCGACGAGCAGGTCACGGTGCTCAACCAGACGCCCTCGGCCTTCCTGCAGCTCATCCAAGCCGATACCGCCTGTACTTTCGAACGATTCTCACTGAAGTGGATCATCTTCGGTGGTGAGGCGCTGGAGCTTGCGAGCCTGAGGCCCTGGTTCGAGCGGCACGGCGACGTGCAGCCACAACTGGTCAACATGTACGGCATCACCGAGACGACCGTGCATGTTACCTACCATGCGCTGGACCGCCACAGCGTGACACGGGGATCGAGCGTGATCGGACGGGCCATCCCGGACCTGCGCATTTACCTGCTCGATCGCCATCTCAACCCGGTGCCGCCGGGTGTGGCGGGGGAGATGCATGTGGCTGGAGCGGGCTTGGCGAGGGGCTACCTGAACCGGCCGGAGCTGACGGCGGAGAAGTTCATCACCGCCGACGTCCTTGGCAAGACAGAGCGGCTATACCGCACGGGGGATCTGGCACGCTGGCTGCCGGACGGCAACCTGGAGTACCTGGGCCGCATTGACCACCAGGTCAAGCTGCGGGGCTTCCGTATCGAACTCGGTGAGATCGAGTCTGCACTCAGCGCCCACGAGGCGGTAAGTGCAGCGGCGGCGGTGCTGCGCGAGCGCGCGGGGGTCAAGGCCCTGGCCGGCTACGTTATTCTCCGCGCTGCGGTCGAAGTGTCCGAGCTGAAGGTCTGGCTCAAGAGCCGCCTGCCCGAGTACATGGTGCCGGCCTCCGTCACGGTGCTGCAGGCCCTGCCGCTGACCCCCAACGGCAAGGTCGATCGCCGCGCACTGCCCGAGCCCGAGATGGCTGTGTCCGTCGGCCGGCCTCTGTCGGGCCCGACCGAGGAGGTGCTGGGCGCGATCTGGGCCGAGGTACTCGGCCTCGAAGGCCTCACGGCCGAGGTGCACTTCTTCGAGCTGGGCGGCCACTCCCTGCTGGCCACCCGCGTGGCCTCGCGCATCCGGGCGCAGCTCGGCGTGGACTGCCCCTTGCGGGTGCTGTTCGAGCAGCCGGTGCTGGCCGATCTGGCCGCCTGGCTGGACGCGCAGCAGCGCGGATCCGTCGTGGAGGTGATCGAGCCGCTGCCGGCCGGCTCGGCGCTGGTGCTCTCGCCCGCGCAGGAGCGGTTGTGGTTCCTGGCCCAGCTCGAAGGCGCCTCCAGCACCTACAACATGCCCGCGGCGCTGCGCCTGTCGGGCGAACTGGACGAGCCGGCGCTGCGGGCAAGCCTCACGGCGCTGACCGCGCGCCAGGCCAGCCTGCGCCAGAGCTTCCCCGTCGATGAGTCGGGTCAAGCGCGGCTGGTTGAGCGTGCGCCGTGGGATCCGCTCGAACTCACCGACCTGCAGCACCTCGCCCCCGAGGCGCAGGCCGCAGAGATCGAGCGGCTGGCCCGGGCACACGCCCAGGCCCCGTTCGACCTGGCGGCGGGTCCGCTGTTCAAGGTCGGCCTGCTGCGCCTGAACCCGCAGGAGCACGTGCTGCTGATCAACCTGCACCACAGCATCGGCGACGGCTGGTCAATTGCCGTGCTGGTGCGCGAGTGGGCCGAGCTGTACCGCTCGGCTCGTGCGGGGAAAGTGCCCGCGCTGCAGGCCCTGCCGGTGGCCTACCGCGACGTGGCAGCCTGGCAGCAGCGCTGGAGCACGAGCGAAGCCGCCTCCGCCCAGCTCGCCTGGTGGGTCGCGCAGCTCCAGGGCGCCCCCGCCCTGCTCGAACTCCCCACCGACTTCCCCCGCCCCGCCCAGCAGTCCTACCGCGGATCCAGCTTCTCCCGCACCCTCGACCCCGCGCTGAGCCAGGCCGTCGAGCGGCTCGCCCGCGCTCAAGGAGCGACGGTCTTCATGACCCTGCTCGGTGCCCTGCAGCTCGTGCTGCACCGCCACAGCGGCCAGTCCGACATCAGCGTCGGCACGCCCGTGGCCAACCGCGAGCACGCACAGACCGAGCACCTCGTCGGCCTGTTCGTCAACACCCTCGTCATCCGCAGCCACCTCGACCCCCAGCGGCCCTTCGCCGATCTGCTCGCGCAGGTCCGCCACACCTCGCTGGGCGCCTTCGCCCGCCAGGCGCTGCCCTTCGAGCGGGTCGTCGAAGCGCTCAGCCCCGAGCGCAGCCTCGCCCACGCTCCGCTCTTCCAGGTCATGTTCGTCCTGCAGAACAACGACTCGGCCGACTTCGAACTCGACGGGCTGACGCTCAGCCCTGTCGCGCAGTCCAGCAGTGTCGCCAAGGTCGACCTGACCCTGAGCGCGCAGCAGACCCCCGAGGGCATCCTCTGTCACTGGGAGTTCGCCTCTGACCTCTTCACCCAGGCTCGCATCGAGCGCCTGGCCAGCCACTTCGCTCAGGTGCTCGACGTCGTCACCCGTGCGCCCGAGACGCCCCTGCTGGCCGTCGACATCCTCACCTCCGAGGACAAGGCCCAGCTCCGGGTCTGGAACCAGACCGAGGCCGACTACCCCGCCGACCTGACCGTCGTCGACCTCTTCGAGGCCCAGGTCGACCAGACACCCGACGCCACCGCTGTGGTCTTCGAGGGCCAGGCCCTGAGCTATATCGAACTGGATCAAAGAGCGAATCAGGTCGCCCACGCCCTGATCGAACAAGGCATCCAACCCGACACCCTCGTCGGGCTGTGCGTGCCCAGATCCCTGGAGATGGTCGTCGGCCTGCTCGGCATCCTCAAGGCCGGCGGGGCCTACGTCCCCCTCGACCCCGACTACCCCCAAGAGCGTCTGGCCTTCATGGTCAGCGACTCCAATGCACCTGTGGTGCTGACTCACTCTGCTGTTCTGGACCGCCTGCCCCGGAGCGAAGCACAGGTACTGCGGCTTGATGACGCGAATGCCTGGGCCGCTCAGCCCGACACGCGCCCCGCTCGTCGCGCATCTCCCCGGGATCTGGCCTACGTCATCTACACCTCCGGCTCCACTGGGGTTCCGAAGGGCGTGCTAGTCGAGCACAGGGGTCTGGCCAACCACATGCATTGGCTGATCCGGACCTTCGACCTGCATGCCCAGGATCGGATCCTCCAGCGTACCCCCTTCAGCTTCGATGCCTCGGTCTGGGAGTTCCACGCTGCACTGCTCACCGGCGCCACGCTGGTGGTGGCCGCTCCCGAGCGACACGGCGACGCCGACTATCTGCAGGATCTGATCGATCGGCAACGCATCACCGTGCTGCAGTGCGTGCCCTCGCTGCTGCAGGTGGTGCTCGACCAGAGAACAGCACCTGACACGTCGTTGCGGCAGATCTTCTGCGGCGGCGAGATGCTGGAGGTCGGTCTGCAGCGGGACTTTGCCCGACGCTGGCCTCAAGCCGCCCTGCACAACCTGTACGGCCCGACCGAAGCGACGATTGACGCGAGTGGTCGGGCTGCGTGCCAGTCACATCCTGCGGCCTCGATCGGCGCGCCGATCGCGAACACTCGTGTGTACATTCTGGATGAGGCGCAGCGAGTGCTGCCGCCCGGGGTACCTGGTGAACTGTGCATCGCAGGCGCCGGTCTGGCGAGGGGCTACCTGAACCGGCCGGAGCTGACGGCGGAGAAGTTCATCACCGCCGACGTCCTTGGCAAGACAGAGCGGCTATACCGCACGGGGGATCTGGCACGCTGGCTGCCGGACGGCAACCTGGAGTACCTGGGCCGCATTGACCACCAGGTCAAGCTGCGGGGCTTCCGTATCGAACTCGGTGAGATCGAGTCTGCACTCAGCGCCCACGAGGCGGTAAGTGCAGCGGCGGCGGTGCTGCGCGAGCGCGCGGGGGTCAAGGCCCTGGCCGGCTACGTTATTCTCCGCGCTGCGGTCGAAGTGTCCGAGCTGAAGGTCTGGCTCAAGAGCCGCCTGCCCGAGTACATGGTGCCGGCCTCGGTCACGGTGCTGCAGGCCCTGCCGCTGACCCCCAACGGCAAGGTCGATCGCCGCGCACTGCCCGAGCCCGAGATGGCTGTGTCCGTCGGCCGGCCTCTGTCGGGCCCGACCGAGGAGGTGCTGGGCGCCATCTGGGCCGAGGTGCTCGGCCTCGGATCGCTCACGGCCGAGGCCCACTTCTTCGAGCTGGGCGGGCACTCGCTGCTGGCCACTCGCGTGGCTTCGCGCATCCGGGCACAGCTCGGCGTGGACTGCCCCCTGCGGTTGCTGTTCGAGCAGCCCGTGCTGGCCGATCTGGCCGCCTGGCTGGACGCGCAGCAGCGCGGATCCATCGTGGAGGTGATCGAGCCGCTGCCGGCCGGCTCGGCGCTGGTGCTCTCGCCCGCACAGGAGCGGCTGTGGTTCCTGGCCCAGCTCGAAGGCGCCTCCAGCACCTACAACATGCCCGCGGCGCTGCGCCTGTCGGGCGAACTGGACGAGCCGGCGCTGCGGGCAAGCCTCACGGCGCTGACCGCGCGCCAGGCCAGCCTGCGCCAGAGCTTCCCCGTCGATGCCTCGGGTCAGGCTCGCCTGCACGAGTGCGCACCGTGGGATCCGCTCGAACTCGTCGACCTGCAACACCTCGCCCCCGAGGCGCAGAAGGCCGAGGTCGAGCGGCTGGCCTGCGCCCACGCCCAGGCCCCCTTCGACCTCGCTGCCGGCCCGCTGTTCAAGGTCAGCCTGCTGCGCCTTGGACAGGCCCGGCACACGCTGGCGCACGTGCTGCTGCTCAACCTGCACCACAGCATCGGCGATGGCTGGTCGATTGCCGTGCTGGTGCGCGAGTGGGCCGAGTTGTACCGCTCAGCTCGTGCGGGCGAGGCTCCGGCTTTGCGGCCCCTGCCCGCTCTTCCCGTGGCCTACCGCGACGTGGCAGCCTGGCAGCAGCGCTGGAGCACGAGCGAAGCCGCCTCCGCCCAGCTCGCCTGGTGGGTCGCGCAGCTCCAGGGCGCCCCCGCCCTGCTCGAACTCCCCACCGACTTCCCCCGCCCCGCCCAGCAGAGCTACCGCGGCGCCAGCTTCTCCCGCACCCTCGACGCCGCGCTGAGCCAGGCCGTCGAGCGGCTCGCCCGCGCCCAAGGAGCGACGGTCTTCATGACCCTGCTGGCAGCCCTGCAGCTCGTGCTGCACCGCCACAGCGCTCAGTCCGACATCAGCGTCGGCACGCCCGTGGCCAACCGCGAGCACGCCCAGACCGAGCACCTCGTCGGCCTGTTCGTCAACACCCTCGTCCTCCGCAGCCACCTCGACCCCCAGCAGCCCTTCGCCGAGCTGCTCGCGCAGGTCCGCCACACCGCGCTGGGCGCCTTCGCCCGCCAGGCGCTGCCCTTCGAGCGTGTCGTCGAAGCGCTCAGCCCCGAGCGCAGCCTCGCCCACGCTCCGCTGTTCCAAGTCATGTTCGTCCTGCAGAACAACGACGCAGCCGACTTCGACCTCGACGGGCTCCAGATCACCCCGGTCGAGCAGTCCAGCAGTGTCGCCAAGGTCGACCTCACCCTGAGCGCGCAGCAAACCCCCCAGGGCATCCTCTGCCACTGGGAGTTCGCCTCCGACCTGTTCACCCAGGCTCGCATCGAGCGCCTGGCCCGCCACTTCGAGCAGGCGCTCCAAGTCGTCACCGCACAGCCTGACACGCCGCTGCAGGCCATCGACATCCTCACCCAGGATGACAAGGCGCAGCTCCTCGCCTGGAACCGGACCGAGGCCGACTACCCGCAGGACCTCACCGTCGTCGATCTCTTCGAGCGGCAGGTGGACCAGACCCCTGACGCCACCGCCGTGGTCTTCGAGGGCCAGGCCCTGAGCTACGCCCAACTCGACAAACAAGCCAACCAGGTCGCCCACGCCCTCATCGAACAAGGCATCCAACCCGACACCCTCGTCGGGCTTTGCGTGCCCAGATCCCTGGAGATGGTCGTGGGGCTGCTCGGCATCCTCAAGGCCGGCGGCGCCTACGTCCCCCTCGACCCCGACTATCCGCCAGAGCGCCTCGCCTTCATGGTTCAGGACTCCAAGGCGCCGGTCTTGCTCTCGCACAGCGCCGTGCTCGATCGCCTGCCCCCGAGCCAGGCCGCCGTGCTCCAGCTCGACCAGCCCGTCCTCTGGGCCGGCCAGCCCGTCTCCCGCCCCTCTCGCCAGGCCTCGCCACACGACCTCGCCTACGTCATCTACACCTCCGGTTCCACCGGTACCCCCAAGGGCTGTCTGATGACCCACGCCAACATCAGCCGGCTATTCTCCGCCACCGAAGCCTGGTTCCACTTCGGCCCCACCAACACCTGGACCCTGTTCCACTCCTACGCCTTCGACTTCTCCGTCTGGGAGATCTGGGGCGCTCTCGCCCACGGCGGCCGCCTGGTCATCGTGCCCTACTTGGTCAGCCGCAGCCCCGACCTGTTCCGCCAGCTCCTGCTCGACGAGCAGGTCACGGTGCTCAACCAGACGCCCTCGGCCTTCCTGCAGCTCATCCAAGCCGATACCGCCTGTACTTTCGAACGATTCTCACTGAAGTGGATCATCTTCGGTGGTGAGGCGCTGGAGCTTGCGAGCCTGAGGCCCTGGTTCGAGCGGCACGGCGACGTGCAGCCACAACTGGTCAACATGTACGGCATCACCGAGACGACCGTGCATGTTACCTACCATGCGCTGGACCGCCACAGCGTGACACGGGGATCGAGCGTGATCGGACGGGCCATCCCGGACCTGCGCATTTACCTGCTCGATCGCCATCTCAACCCGGTGCCGCCGGGTGTGGCGGGGGAGATGCATGTGGCTGGAGCGGGCTTGGCGAGGGGCTACCTGAACCGGCCGGAGCTGACGGCGGAGAAGTTCATCACCGCCGACGTCCTTGGCAAGACAGAGCGGCTATACCGCACGGGGGATCTGGCACGCTGGCTGCCGGACGGCAACCTGGAGTACCTGGGCCGCATTGACCACCAGGTCAAGCTGCGGGGCTTCCGTATCGAACTCGGTGAGATCGAGTCTGCACTCAGCGCCCACGAGGCGGTAAGTGCAGCGGCGGCGGTGCTGCGCGAGCGCGCGGGGGTCAAGGCCCTGGCCGGCTACGTTATTCTCCGCGCTGCGGTCGAAGTGTCCGAGCTGAAGGTCTGGCTCAAGAGCCGCCTGCCCGAGTACATGGTGCCGGCCTCCGTCACGGTGCTGCAGGCCATGCCGCTGACCCCCAACGGCAAGGTCGATCGCCGCGCACTGCCCGAGCCTGATCAGGTCTCCGGCACTCATCACCTCGCCCCACGCACTCTGACTGAAGTCCACCTCACCCGACTGTGGGAACAGGTGCTCGGCGTGCGCCCGATCAGCATTGATGCGAATTTCTTCGATCTCGGTGGCCACTCCCTGCTGGCAATTCGACTGCTGGCCTGCGTGCAGCAGCATTTCGGCCAGCAACTGCCACTGAAGGTGCTGTTCCGCTCGTCCACCGTCGCCCAGCTCGCCGATCATCTCGATGCCCCCCCGCAGGCCGATCTACCCCGTCACGTCGTACCGATTCAACCCACCGGTCACCGGCCGGCGCTGTACTGCCTGCCCGGTGCCGGCGGTCAGGTGCTGTACTTCCACACCCTGGCGCGGCACCTCGGCGCCGAGCAACCCGTCTTCGGTCTGCAGACGCCGGGGATCGGTCCTGGCGAGCGCCTGCCTGACTCGGTCGAGGCCCACGCTCGCCAGCTCGTCACAGCACTGCGCACTCACCAGCCCGAGGGACCATACCGTCTGCTGGGGCACTCCAGCGGTGCACGTGTAGCGTTCGAGATGACACGTCAACTGGAACAGCAGGGGCAATGTGTCGCGCAGCTTGTCTTACTTGATGCAACGCCCAGTACGCCGGCGCAGGCATATCAGCAACGCCGAGGCCGCTCTGCTCTGAAGCGGATGATGGACGCCATCGATTCGCTAGAAGCCGCTTTTGAGCAGTCACTCGACCTGCCCGAAGCGATGCTGGAGGCACTGCCTGACGAGGACAGCCGCTGGCAGTGCATCGTGCAGCGACTGTGGCAACGCCAGATCGTACCGGCCAGCGTCGGGGTCGAGCAGGTGCGCACGCTGTTCCGGGTTTGGGAAACAGCTGAGGACAACCACGAACGCTACCAGCCCGGCGCGAGGGTACAGGCACCGGTGTGGGCGCTGCGTGCAAGTGATCGGCATCACGACACACCGGCCTGGTTGCTCGACGACGCGCAGTGGGACTGGCAACCCCACGCGCATTTCCCGGTGCATGTACAGTGGGTGGCGGGCAACCACAACACTATGCTCAACGAGCCGCAGGTGCGTGAACTCGCTGGCGTGGTCCGACAGGCGCTCGGGAGTTGAACTATGGCCGACAATGCGCGCTTGGACCTGACAGAAGGAGGCCCGAATGGGAACGCCGTACGAGAAGGACGTGGTGGCCTGGGCGATGGAGCAAGCCGCGCTGTTGCGCTCGGGCCAGCTCTCGGCGCTCGACATCGAGCACATCGCCGAGGAGATCGAGGACGTGGGCAAGAGCGAAAAGCGCGAACTGGCGAGCCGCATGGCAGTCCTGTTGGCGCACCTCCTGAAGTGGCAGTACCAACCCGGCCGGCGAGGCAGCAGTTGGAGCCGCACGATCAAGGAGCAACGCAAGGCCATTGCGGCGGCGATGCGTCAGACCCCCAGCCTCAAGGCGTCGCTGAGCGATGCTGACTGGTTGGCAGGGACATGGTCTGATGCGGTGACCAAAGCGGTCGAAGAAACGGGACTGGACAACTTCCCGGACGACTGCCCGTGGTCGATGGAGCAGGTGCTGTCGGCTGAGTTTTTGCCTGAGGCGTGATGTGAGCGCACCTGGGAGGGTGCGC
This sequence comes from Sphaerotilus montanus, assembly GCF_013410775.1. Classification (NCBI taxonomy): domain Bacteria; kingdom Pseudomonadati; phylum Pseudomonadota; class Betaproteobacteria; order Burkholderiales; family Sphaerotilaceae; genus Sphaerotilus; species Sphaerotilus montanus. The sequence continues at coordinate 146,698 of NZ_JACCFH010000002.1, forward strand.
TTCGCTTGCACAAGTAAGATCGCTCGCACAAGCGAAATTGATGCTATCGATACGGTCGACCCTCAGAGAGAGGTAGGCTCCAGACCGCGTCCGAAAGATGATGCTACTTGGCAAGTAAAAATGATGCTTGATGGGCGATTCAAGCAAATTTGACGCTTGCTGTCGGGTCGCGAGGGACTGGGTATGCACAGCAGCCGGTGTGCCGGCCGATCCCCAACGACCAGGCTGTGCAGCCGAACTCACCGAGGCGCGCCCACACCTCCTGACCCAGGATTGCCGTGAATTCAATGACTTGCAGGCTGACGGCGCGGGTTGTGGCAATGCCGTCGGTGCTGGCGTCATGGCGGTGTCGCGGCACCATGAGGCCGCGCAAGGTCGCCATCTGCGGCTGCCCGGCGTCGATAGCATCAAATTGTCTTGCAAAGCAGCATCAAATTCAGTTGCGTGAGCGGGGCTACGCCTGGCGCCGAGATTTATCTTCACCAACTAACGCCCTGATAATAAACATTCTCAGGGTGTCAGAAAAATACCTTCATCGCGCACCTGCTGGATTGATGGGGGTGCTTTTTGAACTCCGCAGAGGCGGCACGACCCCGACTGTGCCGGCGTGATCGACACCCGGCACGCCTTTGCGGCCCGGCGCCATCTCGCCCGCCGCTCGATACCACGACACGTCTCCCGTGATCCCCGCAGCTCTCGCCCTGCCGGCTTGGCTTGGCCAGAAGTGGCTGATCGAGATCGATATTATCGATATTGAATAACTTTCATAAACTCTCTACACTTGGCCCATGGACGCCGTCAAAAACCCCTTTGCCCCTGGTGCCGGTTCCCCGCCGCCGGAACTCGCTGGTCGCGATGACCTGCGAGAAGCCGTTCGCGTCGCCGTCGAGCGCACGCGAGCGGGGAAGTCCGCGCGCAGCGTGCTGATGGTCGGCCTGCGCGGCGTAGGCAAGACGGTGCTGCTTGACCGCATGCGCGACGACGCGGAAGCCTCAGGCGTGCACACCGTCCGCATCGAAGCCCCCGAGGATCGCTCGCTGCCCGCCTTACTGGCGCCGCAGTTACGTGTGGCGTTGTTGCGGCTGAGCAAGCTGGCGCATGCCAAGGACTTGGCCGTGCGAGGCTTGCGCGCTCTGGCAGGTTTCGCCAAGGCCCTGAAGGTCACGTACGGCGACATCGAGGTCGGTCTGGACTACGAAGGTGAGCCCGGCCTGGCCGACAACGGCGACCTGGAGCACGACCTGCAGGAACTGCTGGAAAGCGCCGGCGCGGCGGCCAAGGCGGCCGGCACGGCCCTGGTGCTCTTCGTCGACGAACTTCAGTACGTGCCGGAGCCCCAGTTGGCGGCCCTCATCACCGCGATGCACCGCTGTGCTCAGCGTCAGGTACCCGTGCTCCTCGTGGGTGCCGGTCTGCCGCAGTTGCGCGGGCGCATGGGCAATGCGAAGTCCTACGCTGAACGCTTGTTCACGTTTCCCGAGGTTGGCCCGCTCAGCGCTGACGCAGCGGTGCGTGCCATCACCAGGCCGATCGAAGCTGAGGGCGCCGAAATCACCGTCGGCGCCGTCGAGCGGATCTTGACCGACACGCGCTGCTATCCCTACTTCCTCCAGGAATGGGGCCAACGGAGCTGGGAAGTCGCTGTCGAGTCCCCCATCAAGGCCGATGACGTCGAGCAGGCGACGACCACGGCCGTGGCGGCGCTCGACGAGAGCTTCTTCCGAGTTCGCTTCGATCGGCTGACGCCCCAGGAGAAGCGCTACCTGCGCGCCATGTCCGAACTTGGTCCCGGCCCCCATCGATCAGGGGCTATTGCCGATTGTCTCAAGCGTGAAGTCAGTTCGCTGGGGCCCGTGCGCAGCTCGCTGATTGCCAAGGGCATGATCTGGAGCCCCAGCCACGGCGACACCGCGTTCACGGTCCCGTTGTTCGATGAGTTCATGCGGCGGATCATGCCCAGCGAAGACTGGCGCACGTGAGTGCACGTGGGGACGCGGTGGCCGCAAGCCCCACCTGACGACGCATCGCCAGCAGACCGCCCCACTACACTTGCCCCATGAGCCCCGCCGCCCCTGCACTGCCCCGCAAGAAGCTGCCCGTCGGCATCCAGAACCTGCGCGAAATCCGCGAGCAGGGCCACTACTACGTCGACAAGTCGGGCCTGGCGATCGATCTGCTCAACTCAGGCAAGTACTTCTTCCTGAGCCGGCCGAGACGCTTCGGCAAGAGCCTGCTGGTCGACACGTTCAAGGAACTGTTCGAGGGCCACCGTGCGCTGTTCGAGGGGCTGGCCGCCGAGACCCGCTGGGACTGGTCGCATCGCTACCCCGTCATCCGCATCAGCTTCTCCGATGGCATGCTGCAGAGTCGGACTGAACTGGACACCCGCATTCACGAGATCCTGCAGGACAACGAGATGGAGCTGGGGGTGCAAGCTCAGCGCCGCACGGTGAATGGCCGCTTTGCCGAACTCATCCGGCTTGTGCATGAGCGCCATGGCGCCCCGGCGGTGGTGCTGGTCGACGAGTACGACAAGCCCATTCTGGACAACCTCACCGATCCGGCCAAGGCTGCGGAGATGCGCGACGGGCTGCGCAACCTGTACTCGGTGCTCAAGGGGGCCGATCCGCACCTGAAGTTCGTCTTCCTGACCGGGGTGTCCAAGTTCAGCAAGGTCAGCATCTTCTCGGGCCTGAACCAGTTGGTCGACATCACGCTGGACCCGCGCTGGAGCGCGCTGTGTGGCTACACCGATGAGGACATCGACACCGTCTTCGCACCAGAACTGCCAGGGCTGGACCGCGAGGAGATCCGGCGCTGGTACAACGGCTACAACTGGCGCGGCACCAGTGTCTACAACCCCTTCGATGTGCTGCGGCTGTTCGACCGGCGCGAGTTCCACCCCTACTGGTTCGAGACGGGCACGCCCACCTTCCTGGTCAACCTGCTGGCCGAGCGCCGGATCTTCACCCCGGACCTGGGTCGCATCGTGGCCAGCGAGGCCCTGCTGTCCACCTTCGACGTGGACACGATGCAGCCCGAGGCCCTGCTGTTCCAGGCCGGCTACCTGACCATCGGCCAGGTGCGTGCCATTCCGGGGCGCATGGAGTTCACGCTCAAGTACCCGAACCTGGAGGTGGAGGCCAGCCTCAACGACAGCCTGCTCAAGCGCTACATGGGCGACGCCGCCGCCTCCGAGGCGCAGATCAGTCGACTGTGGCGCGTGCTGCAGGCCGGTGACGTGGCGGCCTTGCGCGAGCTGTTCCACGCCTTCTTCGCCAGCATTCCCAACGACTGGTACCGCAACAGTCCGATTGCCCAGTTCGAGGGCTACTGGGCCAGCGTGTTCTACAGCCACTTCGCCGCGCTCGGGCTCGATATCCGGGTCGAGGACTCGACGAACAAGGGCCGCATCGACATGACGGTGCTGGCGGGCGGGGCGGTGTGGGTGTTCGAGTTCAAGGTGGTGGAACTCGTGCCCCAGGGCAAGGCCCTCGCGCAGATCCGCGACCGGGGCTATGCGGACAAGTACCGCGGCCGGGGTGAGCCCATCCACCTGATCGGCGTGGAGTTCAGCCGAGTCAACCGCAACATCGTGGGCTTCGAGGTCGAGACCCTCGCCGTTTGACCGTGACGCCAAACCGCCTGCGCGGCCGTCCCCGCGGCACCCAGACCCGGCTGCTGCACGAACACGCAGGCCACCTCGGGCGTCACCACTTTGCTTTCCTGCGCGCGCTGCTCGACAGCGTCGAACTGGAGCATGCCTGGACGCGCTACCTCGCGTTCTCGGGCGGCCCGAGCGACCGGCGGCACTTTGTCAGCCGCCTGCGCCAGGTGGTCGAGGCGATCGAACATGCGGGGGCGCGGGGTGCGTGCGCGGCCGAGATGGCGGTGGCACTGCCGGCGCTGCGCGCGCTGCCGGACTTCGTGCCGGCACGGGGGGCACGACGGGACAACTTGCCGCCAACAGCCACTGCCTCCACTGTCGCCACTGCCCCTTCCCTGGACGACTGGCGGTCCGCGCAGTGCGGCGCCTCGGGCATCGAGGAAGACTTTTATACCCAAGCCGAGTGGATCGACCTCTATGGGGAGACGTTCGGCCACGCACCGCCAGCGTCGGCATCGATGCCCGCACTCTCCCCTGAGCACGCCCTCTCCCTCTCGGCCACGGCACACGCCCACCTGGCCGAGACCGCTCACCCCGAGGTGACCCCACGCCTGACCCCGGCGCAGCACCGCGCCGTGATCGATGCGCTGGCCACCCTGGAGCGCGTGCTGGCCCGCGAGGCGCGGCTGGACGACGAGACCGGGTTCTGGCTGGGCGCGGGCTTGCCGCGCGAGCTGGCCCGGGTGGGGGTGCAGTCGCTGGGCGACCTGGTGCGCTACATCAACCTGCAGGGCTTTCGTTGGCACCGCACGGTGTCGCGACTGGGCGCGGTGCGCGCCGCGCGGCTCGTGGCGTGGCTCGTGCCCATCGCGCAGCAGGGGGACCAGGCGATTCGGGACTCGGCACTGCGGCCCGAGAGCGACCTCGCACGGCTGCGCCAGCGCGACCTGGCGCGTGGGCCGGTGACGGACCTGGCTGATCTGAACGGCGGCACGGATCCTCTGATGCCGGTCGCGGTCCCGGTCATGGACGTGGCCCTCTCGGACGCACTTTCCGGACGCGACGGCCTGTTCCGCGCGCCCGACACCAACGTCTGGGGCGCAGAGACCGACGTGCAGGCCATCCAGCAGTGGCTGAGCCGCTACCAGGGCCAGACCCGGCGCGACTACGCCCGCATCGCCGAGCGGTTCTACCGCTGGTGCCTGCAGGTGCGGCGCAAGGCGCTGTCGTCGCTGCAGGAGCCGGACCTGCAGGCCTACCAGGCGTTTGTCACCGCGCCACCGCCGGACTGGGTACAGCCACGCAAGGTGCGCCGGGAAGACGCCGCATGGCGACCGTTCCGGGGACCGCTGGGCCGCAACAGCCAGCGCCACGAGTTCGCGGTGCTCGGCGGGCTGTTCGCGGCGATGCACGACAAGGGCTACCTGCGCGCCAACGCGATGTCCGGTCTGGGCCGCACGCTGGGGCTGGTGAAACCCAGCATCGACGTACGCCGGTCGCTGAACGAGGCGCAGTGGTCGTTCGCGATGGCGGTGCTGCGGGAGCGGCCGGACACGCCGGCGCGGCGGCGGCTGCAGTTGCTGCTCGAACTCGCGAGCACGACGGGGCTGCGGCTGTCGGAGTTGGCGACGACCCGGATGAAGGGTTTGCGGCAGGAACTGGTGGACGGGGAGTCCGCGTGGCTGCTGGACGTGATCGGCAAGGGCGGCAAGCTGCGCACGGTGATGGTGTTCGACGACATCAAGGCGCTGATGGAGCAGCACCACGCGGACATGGACGCTGCAGGGGTGGGGTTCGAGGATGCCGTCAAGCGGGTGCAGGTGCCCAACAGCCTGCCGACCACGGCTGCGGGCGAGCGCATGGCTGCGGGTGGCCCGGGGGCAGACGCATTGGAACCCACGGGCCACGCGCTCCAGGACGCCCTGCGTGCCGAACACCTGCAGGGGTGGCGGCCACTGATCGGGATCCTGCGGCGTCCGCCGCCGAAACGGGATCTGGACGCACGCGGGGTGCCGTTCGTGGACCAGGAGCGCCCCGCGCAGGCCGATCGGTATGGCGCGCTGGAGCGCTCGGCGATCTACGGGCTGCTGCGGCGTTTCTTCCGGGATGTGGCGAACGCGGCGGCCACGCGCGAAGGGGCACCGCCAGCGGCCGAGTTCACCCGGGCCTCGACGCACTGGCTGCGCCACACCTTCGCCAACGAGGCGATCAAGCAGATGCAGCCGCAGGTGCTGCAGAGCCTGCTCGGGCACTCGGACCTGCGAGTGACGTCGGTGTACGTGAAGGCGCAGGCTGCTGACCTCGTGCGGGGCATGCGGGCGCTGCCTCGCCGGGGCTGAAGAACGACCTGACCTTCAGGGATTCGACGTCTATATTACGCCTGACCGCCGACTGGCGCCTTGCGGGGTACTATTAATAATCAGGGCATATTTTGACTGGCAGGTAATTTTGCCAAGCAATTAATACTGCCGCCGATATGGTTTCATATTGATCTCGCATGGAACCGAGTGGTATTTATCGGATACGGGCATCCGCACCGCTGAGAGATGGACGAAAAATCGTCCCTGCACAAAAAACTTGCCGCCTGACACTTTTTGTTTCTAGAATGCTGTTCGCCCAATCCGGAGCCATGCCGTGAACAGCTACACCTTCCTCCTCAGTGACGTGACAAAATCCCGCGCACTGGCCTACATGACCCTCCTGCAAAGCACCCGGATGCCCGGTAGTTATCTGGCTGCAGCTTTGGAAGGCATCGATATTAAAGCCCTCCTGATTAGCAATGATCTTCAGCAAGGCCCTAGCCGACGATCAGGCGTAGCGTAGAAGGCAGACAAAGCGCAGGAGCGAGCACATGCCGATGAACCGAATCCAGTTCCAGCAAGGGATGTCGCTGCCGGAGTTCATGAGCAGCTTCGGCACGGAAGAGCAATGCGCCGAGGCGGTCAAGCAGGCACGCTGGCCCCAGGGCTTCGAGTGCCCGCGCTGCGGCACTGCGGCGCACTACGTGGTGGGCCAGGGCGCACGCAAGCTGTATCAATGCAACGGCTGCCGCCACCAGACTTCGCTGACCGCGGGCAGCCTGTTCGCGAGCACCAAGCTGCCGCTGAGAACGTGGTTCCTGGCGATCTACCTGCTCAGCCAGGCCAAGACGGGGCTGTCGGCGCTGGCGCTCAAGCGGCAGGTGGGCGTGAGCTACCCGACGGCGTGGCTGATGCACCAGAAGATCATGCACGCGATGGCCGAGCGGGAGAGCCAGCACCGGCTCGACGGCACGGTGCAGCTCGACGATGCCTACCTCGGCGGGGAGCGCAGCGGCGGCAAGGCGGGTCGGGGTTCGGAGAACAAGGTGCCGTTCGTGGCGGCGGTCTCGGTCAATGACCAGGGGCATCCGCAGTACGTCAAGCTCGCGCCGGTGAGCGGCTTCACGCTGGAGGCGGTGGGCCAGTGGGCGCAGGCGGCGCTGATGCCGGGAGCGCGGGTGGTCAGCGACGGGCTGGGGTGCTTCGCCGCGGTCACCAGCGCGGGCTGTCTGCACACGCCGATCGTGGTGGGGCAGCGCAAGCCGCGCGAGCTGCCCGAGTTCACCTGGGTCAACACGGTGCTGGGCAACCTGAAGACGACGTTGTCGGGTGCGTTCCATGCGTTCAAGTACCCCAAGTACGCCAGCAGCTACCTGGCAGCGTTCGCCTACCGCTTCAACCGTCGGTTCGACCTGCGCGAGTTGGTGGCTCGGCTCATCATCGATGTCTCGCGGTGCAAGCCTCGGGCTCAGCGGGTCGTTCGGGGGAATGCTGAGGATCGTTGCTAATCAGGAGGCGCGAAGGAAAGCGCGCATGACCAAGTAAGAGCGACTGTGGTGTGAGAGCCTTGGTCGCTTTTTCTTTGGTACGCTGTGGCGCTTGCAGCCCTCATCGGGTCAGTGCTTTCAAGGAGCCTTCGCTTTGCGCTGCTGAAGCGTCCGAGCCACGGAGAAGTGGGTACGGCCGGGATCATGGGTGCGCTTGACCGCAGGCGTTCGTGTGCTGCGCCCGGTCTTGGGGTAGCGGGCCAGATCAAGCCGCTTGGCCTGCTGCGCCAGCCATGCCGCCATCGCCTGCGGACTGGCCCGCCGGAAGGGCTCCCAATCCTCGGCATCGACGATCGTGTCCAGGCTCTCGCCGAGGTTGCGCATCTCGATGGCCATGTATTAGCCCGACAGCGCGGCCTCGGCTTCCTGGCCGTGGGCGGCGCGGACGGCCGCCTTGACCACCGCCAGCACGTTGAACGCCACCATCGCACAGGCCAGCGCGAACAGCGCCGCACCGGGATAGCACAGCGTGCGCACCTCGCAGCGCAGTTGCGTCGTCAGGTGCAGGAAGGCCCGCTCGATCGTCCAGCGCTGGTGGTACAGCGCCGCCAGCGTGAGTGCATCGGCCTGCTCGGCGCTCAGCGTGGTCACCAGACAGATCGTGTCGTCGCCATCGCGGGTCGGCTTGGGCAGCCGGATGCGGATGCGCCGCACCCTGAGTGCCTGATCGTCAGCCTCCAGACCGAGTTGGAGAGCATGAGGAGTTGTGGGGTGTCACGCCGCAGCCCGCTGAAAACGAGGGAATCGGGACGCGTTTCATCCGGCCCGAATTGCCTCTGAGGCTCATATCTCACAACTCCTCATGCTCTCCGTGCAGGTGAGTGCTGAAAGCCATCGCCTGCTGCGCAGGTCTGCAGAAAAACGTCGGTCGGCGCAAGATGGCGGCTGGTGACACGACGGTTGGGCCTACCCCTACACGTATCGACTTGCCTAGATCGAGATGAACTGGTGTCACGACTGCTTGTTCTAGCCCTTTCGGGTGGATCGAGGCAGATCCAGAATTGCTCTCAGCCCCCCGCTGGTCCTGTTCTCCAGAACAAGGGTTCCACCGTGGTAAACCGCCGCATCACGCGCGATCGCCAGACCCAGTCCGACACCCCCAGTGTCCAGATTGCGCGAGGAGTCCAGACGGACGAAGGGCTCACAGGCTCGGGCCAGATCGTATTCCGGTATGCCGGGCCCGTCATCATCAACCACCACGCGCAGCGCTGTGGCGGAATCTTCGATCCGCACAGTCACGTTCTTGCCATGGGCCACTGCGTTGTCGATCAGGTTGGTCACGGCGCGCTTCAGGACTGACAGCTTGCCGGCATAGGGTACCGGTGTCGCATGCCCAAGATCAGGATCCTCCAGGCGCACATGGCGCCCGAGCGCCTGCTCATCCTCGACGATGCTCGACAGCAGCGCATCCATGTTGATCGGCTGGATCGGCTCCGCATCCTCCAGTCCGCGCAGGTAGGCCAGAACGCTGTTGACCATGCCCTGCATGGCGTCGATGTCGGCATTCAGCTTGTCCTGCAGAGCAGGGTCGTCAACCAACTCGGCGCGCAGTCGCATGCGGGTGAGCGGCGTGCGCAGGTCGTGCGACACCGCCGCCAGCGCGCGGCCTCGCTCCACCACCAACTGGCGCAGCCGATGCTGCATGAAGTTGAATGCTTCGGCCGCGCGACGCACTTCGGCCGGGCCGCCCACAGGCAGTGGAGCGGCATCCAGGTCGTGCGCAAACGCGGTCGAGGCCATTGCCATCCGCTGCAGCGGTTTCGTCACCCAGCGCACGGCAACGAGCGACACGATGATGACCGCCCCGAGTGTGAGCGACACATGCCAGATAAAGCGCAGCGGCAGCGCGTCGAGTGGCGCAAGCGGCGGCATGCCCGAATACATGTGACCGTCTGCCAGCAGTGCAGCGCGTTCCTGCAAATGCAGCAGCAGGCTGGCGAACTGCGCGGCCAGCAGGCCGAGCACCAAGATCAGCATCATGCGACCGGACAGCGAGCGCGGCAGCAGTCTGTCGAAAATCATTCGCATGAGGGCAGACCCTCCACGGCAGCAGCCAGCACATAGCCTTCGCCGCGTACCGTCTTGATGAGGCCGGATTCGCGACCAGTGTCCTGCAGGCGTTGACGCAGCCGGCTGATCTGCACGTCGATCGCGCGGTCGTAGGGTTCTGCCTCGCGGCCGTGGATGAGTTCTACCAACTGATCTCGGTTGAGCACGCGGTTGGGGTGGTCGAGCAGGATCCGCAAAAGCCGGTACTCGGCACCCGACAACGGGGTGGCGACTCCATCTGCGCCAGTCAGCACCCGAGTGGCGGTGTCCAGTTTCCGGCCGGCGAAGCCCAGGCAACGCTGGCTGTCCGGCTTCAGGTTGGGTGGAAGTGAGCGGGTGCGCCGCAGGATGCCCTTGATGAGTGCCAGCAGTTCGCGCGGGCTGAAGGGCTTGACCAGGTAGTCGTCTGCGCCCATCTCGATGCCTAGGATGCGGTCGGCTTCCTCTCCGCGCGCCGTGAGCATCAGCACCGGCAGATTGGACCTGGAACGCAGGTCACGACACAGCACCAGGCCGTCGGTATCAGGCAGCATCAGGTCGAGCACCATCAGGTCGATGGCGTGCTTGTCCAGCACTTGCCACATCTCCCGGCCACTGCCAGCCGGCTTGGCATCGAAGCCATTGCGCGCAAGATAGTCCACCAGCAGTTGGCGTATCTCTGGATCGTCATCGACGATCAGGATGCTGTCTTTCGGGTCCATGGCCGTAGTGTGGAAGTCGGCATCGCCGAGCGAGGTACCCAGACATGGTGAGTTTTGTATCGCAGTGTTGCATGCGACCCCTGCGCAAGATGGCGATGCAATTCACTCGGTGGCCGCCATTCGGCCGGCATCTTCTGCGGTTTCAATGCGTGCATGTAAACACCCCCGGGTACTCCCAGCATGTCAACCATCTTTTCGTTTGGTGAACGCCTCGACGGCTACGCTGTGCCGGTGCTCAACGAGCGCGCCGTGCGCGCTGCTGCCGGCATCGTCTTCTTCTTCGCTTTTCTGTCGTTCATGAATGCCTGGCTGGTCGGCAATTTCCAGCCTACACGGGTGTTCGTGGTGGCCTTCCTGATCGACTTCACCATCCGCATCTTCGTCAACCCGAAGTTCGCGCCGAGTCTCATCGTGGGTCAGTGGATGGTTCGCAAGCAGCAGCCCGAGTACGTCGGCGCACCTCAGAAGCGATTCGCGTGGGCGATCGGCTTCGTGCTGGCGGTGGTGATGTTGTACCTGGTCGTGATCAAGCATGTCATCGGGCCGATCAACTTGATCGTCTGCGCGGCCTGCCTTGTGCTGCTGTTCTTCGAGACAGCCTTCGGCATCTGCATCGGCTGCAAGGTCTACAACTGGTTCAACAAGGACCAGGCGAAGCTTTGTCCGGGTGGTGTGTGCGAGTTCGAGCCGGCACGCGGTGCCGGCGGCAACTGGGTGCAGGCGACCGTGGTACTGGCCTTTGTCGGCGTCATCGGTGCATGGATCAGCCGCGTGTCAGCCAACGACCCCTACGCCCGTGCGGTCACCCCTGCCACCGAACCGCCCATGGTCTCACCAGCGGTGGACGCAGCCGAAGTCGAGCGCTGCAAGGTGCCCGATTTCGCCAAGGCCATGGGTCATGAGGAAAAGTGGAAGCTCCACAACAACTGCAAGTGAGAACCCCAGCCATGCTCTGTCTGACCCTCTCGCGCCGCCGCTGGCTGACCAGTCTCACCGCAGCAAGCGCGTCACTGCTGCTGGCCCAAGCTGTCCACGCAGCGCAACCCGTGGTCGAGATCATTGCCTTCGCCCACCCACCGGTACAGTCCGCGCTCAAACCGCTGCGCGACTGGCTCTCAGCCCAGGGAACAAGGCTGAAGGTCGTCGAGATTGACATGGAGACGCCTGCAGGGGAGAAGCGTCTGCAGGCGGTGGGCGTGACCGGCCATGTGCCCGTGGTCGTGCTCATCGATGGCCAGCATCGGCACAAACGTGCCGACGGCAGCAGCCTCGTGAGCTTCCCCGCTGGACCTGGCACGCCGCCGGGTGTCAAGGGCACCTGGTCGGCCGCGGACGTCGAAGCCATCCTGAAATCGCGTTTGAGGTGAGGTCTATGCGCAGTCGCCGCAGCGGTGCCATCGCTTGCGCCTTGTTGGCATCTGCGCGAACTGGCTGTTGATGCCTCGACGCTGCGACGGCTGCGTAGATCAGGCAAATTCCTTTTTTTCACCACGATCCAGCACTCACGGCCCAGATCCGAGCGGAATGTTCAACGCCCAACCTTGCTCGCCCCCCAGCCCCACTGGTCCATCAGACGCTGATCCCGGGCGCTTTCGGCTTCGATGGAGTCTTGCGGCAGTTGCTTGCGACAGTCCTCCATCGCCTGGGGGTCTGGCGGCTCGACGGTCCGCGCCGGAACAGGCGCACGGTCTGAACGGCCATCCCAGGCATACGGATTGCCGAATGCCGAGGGGTCGGGCAAGCAGTCGTCCTTGTAGATCGGCGGGCCGTCCGTTGCGTAGGGCGTGAACGAGAGGGTCTTCTCGAAGACCAGGGGCTTGCCCGTCGGCGTGGGCGGCCAGCGCGGCAGACTTGCGATGGCCTGGCGGGCCAGTTGTTCGGCGACGGGCGAGGTGGACCACAGGGTCTCCAGCCGGGTCAAGGTGCCGTCAGCCCCGATCTCCACCCGGAAACGGACCGAGCCCTGGTCAGGCCCTTCGATCGCGGTCCCCATCATGCTGCGCACCTGCTGACCCCAGGTGTGGCGATAGCCCTTGCTGTTCTTGAGCGTGTACCTGGCGGCAAAGGCCCATTCTTCCGCCGTGGGCGCTGGCGGCGCGGCCATGGAGGCGATCTGGCGCGGCGCGGCGGAAGTGTCAGCGGCGGCGACGCTGTCGGGTTCGTGGAGGGCCGGGGCCAGCGCCGTGGTGGTCGGCACCGGTTGAGTCGACACAGCGCGAGCCACTGGAACAACGGCCGCCGGTCGCACCTCGGGCACTGGGCGGATGTCCACCGGTGCTGGCAGCGTCGGCGGCATCAGTGTCATCTGGATCACAGGCGGCTCGTCTGCCGCGCGCACCGGCGTGTCCGGGGCCGTGACTAGGTGCCGGGCGGCCAGCGTCAGCACCACGGCATGCAGGGCCAGCGAGACGCCCAGGCCGAAGCAAGGAATGGCACGGCGGTTCATCACCAAGGCCGGTTCTGAAATCAGCCCTTCTTGCTCGCCCGTGCGTAAGCCTCCAGCCCACCGCGGGCCTTCCACTCGTTGTAGCCGCCGTACAGCAGCCGCACGTTCTCGAACCCGTCCATGCGCAGCGCCATGGCGACCTGGGCGGCGAAGGAGCTGGTGTTGGGGCCGACTCAGAATTCGGAATTTAAAGCACGCTACGCCGATGCTCCCTGAGCCGAATGGCTGCACGCGATTGGCCTCTTACGCAAGGATCCGGTTCCACTGGACCTCGGACCCCTACCCGCTCGTTCGGTCAGCCGGTCACGACGCTGACACCGCTGATCGAGGCCGTGAGCGAGTTCACCAGCCGAGCGGCGGTGCGGCTGCGGGCACAGGACAGCGCGGCCGGGGCGGTGCTGGTGTTCATCCGCACGAGTCCGTTCCGGAAGTCGCCGCAGTATTCGCGCTCGGTGGTGGTGCCGCTGGCGCATCCCACCCAGGACACGGCCAGGCTGGTGGGCGCGGCCCTGCACGGTCTGCGCTCGATCTACCAGAGCGGGTATGCGCTGGCCAAGGCCGGCGTGATGCTGGTGCAGTTGCAGACCTGTCTGCCCCGTGACGCGCAGGCAGGCACCCCCGCGGGGTCAGTGGCAACCTCGGTGCGGCAAGGCGAGTTCGATTTCGAGTCCACGGGCAGCCAACGGGGCGCCGGCCACTTGATGAAAGCCCTCGACGCGGTCAACGCGCGCTGGGGGCGCGGCACTCTGCAGATCGCGAGTGCGCAGGCTCGGGTGCCTCGGCACGATGAGGTGGCCACCCAGTGGACCGGCAAGCAGGAGCGTAGGACCCCGGCTTACACGACGTGCTGGTCCGAGATGCCGGTCGTGCGGGCCTGAGGCGGCTCACCGGACTCCGGCGCCGGTACGTCCAGCACCTTGGCGCCCGAGAAGATGCATTCGAGCTTCTCGTTGATGTAGTCGCTCATCACCGGGTGCAGCGGCAAGGCCTGCCCGCTGTGGCGGTTGCACTCTGAAAAGTCGATGCCCTGCGCATGGGCCTGCGCGCAGGCCAGCAGGTACTCATTCATCAACCCCGAAAACTCGATGAACGGATGCACGCCGATCTGCACCGCCGAGCGGTAGAACGCATCGGCGCTGGCCCGCATGGCGCGCAGCGCCTGTTCTCGCTCTGAGGCGTCCATCATGGGCAAGTGCTCCTGACCGGATGCGGCCTCACACCGCGAACTCGTCGCGGCTGTGGCCGGCATCGACCGCCGCGCGCAGCCACTTGGGCATCAGCCCCCGTCCGCTCCACGTTTCCCCTGTATTCGGGTCACGGTACTTCGCGGCGACCTTGGATCTGCCCGGAGCGGGCGCATCCGCCAGCGAGGGCTTGGGGCCCCGCTTGCCGCGGCCCGACTCGGCCAGATCCGCCGCCACCAGGCCATGCTCGGCCATCAGTTGCTTGATCTGGGCGATCACCTCGCGACGCGCATGCATCTGCGCCTCGGCAATGGCCTTGGACAGTTCGGCCTGTTGCCGCTCCAGCGCCTCGCGCTGCGCGATCAGATTCGACAGTGCCATGGAGAGGATCCTTTGACGGCTCACGTTGATGGCTCACATTGATTGTTCAATCAACGAGCCCTGACCGTCGAGGATATCGCGAAGCACTGGCGGCCACGAGGCGCACACCCGGTCGTTCAGGAGTTGGTCAAGTCACCGCACCTCGAACCGCGCAAGCAAGTGCCGGCCCTCTCCCACCGACTTGGCCTCGTCCTGCCTATTCGGCTCGAACCAGCCCTCCTCATCCCACAGCTTGCACACCAGCAGGCGCCCCTGCCGCTGCTCCGGGATCGAGAGCACCCAGACCTCGCGCACACGCGCCATGCGCCAGAGTCCCCTGCCCTCCTGCGCCGCCCCCGGCCTCACGCAGTGCAACGCCACAAGCGCCTCGGGCGGCGTGTCTCTCAGCCACGCCAGCAGCGACTCTTCGTCCGCGACCAGCGTGGTCTGGTCACACCCGATGTCCCGGCCTTCTTCCCGGACGTAGGTCGTCAACACGAACCACGCGAGGTCCAGGTTGAGCGACACCGCGCTCCACTGGCGCACGTCCGGCGGCCGAAACGGGTTGAAGGATTGGCTTTCATGGACATCGCAGGTCTCGAACATGGGGGATCTTTTCGGAGAGTTGAACCCACATTGTGACGTAAACGCGGCTGACGCAAAAGCATCACACCCCAAGACTGCTACGGTGTCTGCCACCGAATCCCCTTCCCCCTCCGCCCGGGCCGCGGCTCCTGCTGCGGTTCCTGCCAAGACGCCTGCAACAGTCCCTGGCACGCTGTCCGCCACGGCCCCCGGCGTCGCCCGGCGCCTGCTGGCCCTCAACCTCGTGCGCCTGCGCGCCCAGCGCGGCTGGTCACAGGAAGCCCTCGCGCACGAGTCCGGGCTGCACCGCACCTTCATCGCCCACGTCGAGCGCCAGGTGCGCAACGCCTCCATCGACAACGTCGAACGCCTGGCCGATGCGCTGGGCGTGTCGGTGGCGGCGATGTTCCAGCCACCGCCGGATCCGCCTGCGGGCTGAAGGGACGTTCACGCTCAGGCGGGTGGCCCGGGTGGGGTGTGACCCGAGCGGGAGGTGATGCGTGTGGGTGTTTCGCCGGTGTTATGCCGGTGTGCTGTGGGTGTGCTGCGAGGATTTGATGCAACGCCTCGACTGATGCTTTTACGTCACAATGCTGTCAGGCCTGTCGCCCCTGACGGGTTCCCTGCGCCCTGATGACGACCCCCGACGACTCCATGCATCCACTGCCCGCTGCCCCTGCCTGCCGCCTCCGCTCCCCGGTGCTGATCATGCTGGCCAGTGCTGAGGGTCTGACCGGCGCGGCGCTGTCCGCTGCCGACGCGCTGCGCCTCGCACTGGACGAGCGACACGCTCGCCTGGACCGGCTGGACGCACTGGACCGCTGCCTGGACTGGCTACCGGTGGTGATGCCCGAGTCTCGGGCGCTGGAGCGGCTGGGCGAGGAACTTCTGGCCGCGGTCGAACCCGCGCTGCAGGGGGCCAGGCACCGCGAGTTGCAGCTCAAGGCGTCTGTTGCGCAGATGGGCATCCAGTGGCGCGACCTGCGCAGCGAAGGCTGGGACACCGACAACCCGACCGGTCTGACCGAGTGGCTGGGCACCCAGGAGGCGGACTGGCTTCGCCAGGCGGTGGTGCCGCTCATGAGGTTGTGCTGGCGCGAACCGCTCGACGAGCAGTTGCACGACACCGAGGACGCGGCGGCGCTGATCCGGTTGCTGCGCCTGTATGTGCTGCTGCACCTGGACATGTCGCTGGACCACCCGGCGCAGCCGATGCTCAATGCGTGTGCGGGGGTGCTGGGGTTGTGGGCCGAGGTCGAGCAGCGGCTGCCGCAGTTACCGACCCGCCCTGGGGGGCCTGCGGCGCTGTACGCGACGCATGGGAATGCCGAACAGAACGCTCAGGACGCTCAGGACGCCCAAGATGAAGTGTCTGGTGCGGCGCGGCCTCCTGATCCTGACGCTGCGCTCCAGGCCCTGCTGCAAGACAGCCGGCAAGCGCGTCAGCAGGCTACCTGCCAGGTGGCCGGTCACACCGACATCATCACCGCGGCGCAGCGTTCGGCGGCCTCCTCATCGACGCTGTCGTCCACACCTTCATCCTCAGGCGCCTCCCCAAGCCCGTCTCCCAGCGCCCCTCCAAGCGTTTCCACACGCGCGCCTCCTCCCGTGCCGAAGTCACTGGCGACAGAAGCGGCGATCACGGCCGCGCGGGAGGCGTCGATCGCCGCGTCGAAGAGCGCCCTGGCCGCGCACGAGGCTGCGCTGGCCGAGCGGTATGCACCGGCGGCGCTGGAGGCGTTGCGCCCGCACACCCAGTGGCAGGTGATCAGCGAGTCGATCCCGGAGATGCGCGACAAGGATGACCGGCTGACGCTGGCCTCGTACGAGGGGTTGCGGGTGCCGCTGCCGCTGGTGCTGCTGCCGACGGTGGCCGAGCTGGAAGCGCGCATCACGCAGTTGCACGGAGAGTTTCCGTGGGCGAGCCGGGCGATCGAGGTCGCGGCCGGCGAGATGTTGGCGCGGCGCAGGCTGGGGGCAGTGAGCTTTGCGTGGGCGCCGATCCTGCTGGTGGGCCCGCCAGGCACGGGCAAGACCCGGCTGGCGCGGCGACTGGCCGAGGTCATGGGGCTGGCGTTCCTGCCGCTGGGCGTCGGAGGCAGCAGCGACAGCCGACTGCTGACCGGTACGAGCCGGGGCTGGGCCAGCGGGGATCCGTCGCCGATCGTGCGCACGCTGCGCGACCGGCGTCTGGCGCAGATCCTGGTGCTGCTGGACGAGGTGGACAAGTGCAGCACCCGCAGCAGCACCCACACCGTGAATGCAGCGCCGATCCAGGCCACCCTGCTCGGGCTGCTGGAGCCGGAATCCAGCCGGAACTGGATCGACGGCTACTTGCAGGTGCCATGTGACCTGAGCAAGCTGCTGTATGTCGCGACCGCGAATCGGCTGGGCACGATCGAGGCGGCGTTGATGTCGCGGCTGCAGCCGGTGCTGGTGCCGACACCAGAGCGGCAGCACTACCCGATGATCATCGCGCAGGTGGTGCGGGACGTGGCCAGCGACTGGGGGCTGCCGGTCGAGGTGATGCCGACGCTGGATGTGTCGGGCCTGGCGCGGGCAGCGGGCTCGGTGCGGGAACTCGTGCGGCTGGTCCGGCGGGAGATCGTGCGCGAGGTGTCGGTGTCGGGCGCGCCGCATTGAACAGACGACTGAACAGGCAACTGAACAGGCCAAGGGGGCCGCGATGAAACTACTGATCCTGTCGGACCTGCACCTGGAGTTCCAGGCGAGGGCGTCATCACGGGTCAATGTCGCTGGCAATGTTCCGGGGACTTTCGCATTCAATGTCGCATTCAATGTCGCGGACGACTTCGATGCGGTGGTGCTGGCCGGGGACATCCAGGCGCCGGGGCACCGGGGTGTGGCCTGGGCGGCGGCAGAGCCGGCGTTCGCAGGCAAACCGGTGTTCTACGTGCCGGGCAACCACGAGTATTACGGACAGGTGTGGGACAAGGAGCTGGCGGCGATGCGCGCCGCGGCGCAGGGCACGAACGTGCAGGTGCTGGACCGGGACATGGTGACGCTCGTGTCTGGCGTGGGATCAGATGCAGGAAAGGACCAGGAGCCGGTGCGGGTGCTCGGGGCGACGCTGTGGACGGATTTCAAGCTGAAGGTGCTGGGCGCGGACGGTCAGTGGCGGCGGGACGCGCGGCTGGCGGCGGCCGAGGCCGGGGTGGGGCTGAACGATTTCAGCGTCATCCGGGTGCAGCGCTCGGCGCCGGAGTCGGGCGTGCGGCGGCTGCGGCCGCTGGACACGGTGCAGTGGCACCACGCCGCGCGGCAGTGGCTGCTCGCCCGGCTGGCCGAACCCTGGGCCGGGCGGACCGTGGTGGTCACGCACCATGCGCCGCACCCGGGGTCGCTGGCGGGATGTTTCGAGCGCAGCGGGCTGAGCCCGGCGTTCGTGAATGACTTGCCCGCGGCGTGTTTCCAGGGCGTCGACTTGTGGGTGCATGGGCACACGCATGACAGCTTCGACTACCCAGTAGACCGGGCGGGCGGCGGGACGTGCCGGGTGGTGTGCAATCCGCGGGGTTACGTGCGCTGGGACGGGGCATTGGAGAACCGGGCGTTCGAGCCGGCAAGGGTGGTGACGGTGTGAAGGGACGGGCATGAATGCGCCACGCAAGGCGGAAGGGCAGGCAGGAGAACCAGCCGACGCCGGCACGGCCAGCCGGGTCGCAGCGCCGGGGGCGATCTGGCTGTGCGGGGATGTGCATGGTCGCTTCGAGCACCTGATCGGCGCTGTGCTGCAGCCACCCCAGGGACAACGGCCGGCGGCGATCGTGCTGCTGGGCGATGTGCAGGCGGCTCGGCCGCTGGAGCTTGAACTCGCCGCCATCCTCCCGCATACCGAGGTGTGGTTCATCCACGGCAACCACGACACCGACTCAGACGCGGACCACGACCACCTGTTCGGCTCGGCGCTGGCGCACCGGAACCTGCATGGCCGGGTGGTCGAGGTCGCCGGGGTGCGCATCGCAGGACTGGGCGGGGTGTTCAGGGGTCAGGGGTCAGGTCTGGAGCCCGCCGAATCCTTGGCAGTTCGAGACCGCCCGGGCATACACGGCATGGGCCGGGCGGGGCAACCGCTGGCGCGGGGGCTTGCCCCGGCGGCACCGCAGCACGATCTTCCCGGCGGAGGTGCAGGCGCTTGGTCGGCAGCGGGCCGAGGTGCTTGTCACGCACGAATCGCCGAGTGCGCATCCGCACGGGTTTGCGGTGATCGACGAGTTAGCCCGGGGCCTGGGGGTGCGGCGGGCGTTCCATGGGCACCAGCATGACCGGCGAGACTACCGCTCCGAGTGGCCACGGCTGGGGTTCGAGGCGCACGGGGTGGGGCTGCGCGGCATCACGACGCTTGATGGGCGGGTGATCCGGGCGGGGGAGATGGATGAGGCGTGGACGACAGACAGCTCACACAACCCGGGCTGAAGCGACGACGCTCATCTCAACGGGGTCACCCAGCCAGACCCGCGCTGGAAAAACAAAAAGCGCATTGCGGTGCGACGCTGGTGTACGATAACTGTATCGCTGAAATTCAGTGATGCGGGCTTGGCGGCCCGACAGAATGGCGCAGTAGCCGCGCCCGTCGCGGCTTTTTATCGTCCCTTTTTGGGCCGAGCTGCGAGCATGGCTCCATCACTGGCGGGCCGTGCAGGGAGGGGGCAACCCCTGCCGGTCCATTCCCGGTCCGCCAACCTTGCACGGTCTGCCACCCTACGCTTGGCGGCGTGGGTGGCAGGATAACCACCGTCGAATGGAGCCTACCCCATGGCTGACACCTCGAATTCCGGTACGACCGCCGGAAATGCACCCGCGCGCCCCTCGGCCGCAACCCCGATCCCCTCGGACCCTGACCTTCATTGCCCCGGCGGACAGCCGCTGCCCGTGGACGCCCTGCGCCGCGGTCTGGCGCTGTTGCTGAGCACGGTCGCCCTCGACCTCGACAACCTGCGCGATCTTGTTCGCCAAGCCGAACCCGGGGATCCATCGGTCCACGCGGTCCTTGGCGATCTGCTCGCCGTCAGCGCTTGGCGCTGCGATGTCGGTGCCCGGCAAGCCGATCCGAGCACACCACTGCGTCGCACGGACGCGGAACACTTTTTGGAACCCGAGCTGCTGCGTGCGCTGGGGCTTGGTCATGCGTGACGCATCGCCTGCCCTTCCTGAGTTCGCCGTTTGCTGCCTGTTCCTGGAGTTCTGCCATGTCTGTTTCTGATCTGAATTTGTCTTGCTCGGGGTCCGCTGCACGTCGTGCGGTGGTGGTTGATTTCACCCGCGATGTCGATCAGCGGCCACTGTGCGGCCACGACATCGAGAGCTTTCGGGCGTCGATGGGCTTGTCTCGCATGGAGTTCTCCCTGGCAATGGCCCTCGTGCCGAGCCAGTACCAGAAAACCGTCTGCAACCAGGGCCCCTTGTCGCTGGACCGGGAGATCCTGCTGCGGCTCTACCAGCTCAGCCCGAGCCCGTCCGCATGGCAGAACTGGTCGCCACAGGAAGCGTTCGAAGAGTTTTACGGACCGCTGCTGCGCAGCTTCGTGTTGCCAGTACACCAGGCGAAGGCGCGGGTGATGCTCTATCGTCGTTTCACGGCGGTGATGGGACGCTCGGTGGCACGAAGCTTCTCGTGGTTCCAGGGCAACCAGGGCCACAGCCTGCCGGTGCGGCGGGTGCTGGGTAAGCTCATCGAGCTGGCCTCACCTCGCGAAGTGCTGGAGGCGATTGCGGCGCAGGCGTATGCGGTGCGCGGACAGGATCTGGAGCTGATAGCACCCCTGCCAACCCTGGAGTCGGTCAGTCGCGTGCGCCGTGGTCGCTCACCCAAGCTCCGCCTGACGAGCCCTCGCGGGGAGCCGTCATGAGCACGGTGGTTCAGGTGCAGAGCCATTCGGGCACTCACACGCACACCCATTTGGACACCCCGCCCCACGCCCAACTTCAGCCGCATCATCTGAAAGACCACATGGTCCTGGAGGCGTATGCGCTGCTCGCGCGGTCACCCGCGGGCGCACAAGCGGGCGTACTCACGGCGCCACTGCCGGCGGTCCTGAATTTCATGGAGAACGCATTTGTCTTCGGCGGCATGACGCCGCGGTCCGACCTGGTGTGGGGGACGTGGGGCTGGTCTTCGCACCGCAGAGGCCAGGCACTGAGCAGCAGGTTTGCGGATCGGCATCACCAAGTGTCGATTCCGCTGCGGCTGTTCTATCGCATGCCAGGGGCGACGGATATCCATCAGACGATGTCGGTACAGCAGATTCAGGAAACCGGGCTGCTCAGCCTAACGCGGCTGACTGCAGTACCAAAGCGCGCACTGCGCGAGCGCTGGCTGGATCGGGTAGATCAGGAATTGGGAGCGGACCGGCGCCGGGCGGTCGTTGACTGGTCGGTCGCGCAGTTGGCGGTGGAGTTTGCGGGGTATGCGCAAGATCTGCTGCGGGGGCCGCAGGACCTCGGACTGAGCCAGGATGTGGCACTGACGATGGTCGTGCATCCAGTACGGCCGGGGCGGCAGGATCGGCATGCGCCTCCAGAGCCGCATATCTTGATCGCATCAGCGCGGCGGGATCCCGCGCGCATCACGCGTTGTGACGCGCACTATCTGGCGCAGGCCGTGGTGGTGTGACGGTGAGGCGATCAGGCCGGGAGGCGTCCTGCGCCTTGTTGGACCTGATCGCCGTTCGTACCTCGGTGGTCATCAATCCTTGCTGGAAACCCACAGACGGCCGGGGATGGATATTTGGAAACCTGCATTAACTATGCACGCGTGAGTCCGTGCCAACTGAAGCTGTATTGGTATCCAGTAGTACTAACGCTACCTCTGTGGAACCGTTCCACACACTCCCAAGGAGTCAGCAGGGGAGGGTAGTGCGGCGTGTGGAACGGTTCCACACGCTCGGGTACATCACATTCCAGCCAGGAACTTAGTCACCAGTTCCGCAAGGTCCTTCAGGCGCTCTGGCCCAATTGATCCTGGTGCAATGTTGACCACAGCGCCCCCCTTGGCGGTCATGGAGATATCAGCACGCTTACCGCCTTGATCGATCTTGATCGGCTCAGCAGGCATGTTGGCATCAGACTTCACGTCCTTACCGTTGATCAACTGCTCGAAAATGCTCCGCGCGTTCATCTTGCCGCGATGCTCTTTCAACATTGCTGCGCGCGCCAGCACTGTGTCTGGATCAGCGGCAAAGATTGCTGCTAGAGGTTGGCCCCATCGGAACTGCAGATCCAATGGCGAAGAGAATGCGTCGATGATGGCCTGAGGAAGCTCAGCCAAAGTCACCGCCTTAGCCAAGGCACTGTGATCAACACCCAGTGCGCTGGCCAATGCCCGTTTGGATGGGAACAGCCCCGTGTCCAGCGCCTTGAGGTACATCACCCCTTGCTCCCAAGCAGTCAGATCCTTTCGAGAGCGGTTTTCTCTGTCCATCTCGATGAACAAGGTGCGGTCATCTACATCAGCCACGACGGCGAGTACAGGAAGACCTTCCAGCAGGCACGCCTCGTGGCGGCGATGGCCGAACACAATTTCGTATCTGGGCACGACCTCACCAGGCTGCACGGCGCTCACAGGAGAGCGCAGTGGTCTCACTTTGATCGCCTGAACATTCCCACCTGCCTGGCGAATTTCCTCACGCAGTTGACCGAACTCCTCTCCACTGAAGTTCGCCTGGTGTCGATTTGCCCAGCGACTGCGAACAATCAACTTGGGATCGATGACTTGCGTCGAACTACTGCCAGTAGGTGCTGCAGGCTCATCCCTTGCGACCTCGGAGGGTGGGGTTGCAGCGGCAGCAAACGAAGGCAATCGCCCTACAGCCATGGCCAGACGCCGCTCTCGCTCAGCTTTCTGATCTGCTCCAAGTAGTCCTGAAGGCTTGACATTCATTTTTCTGGGTTCCATGGTTTCAGCCCTTCCTGCGAGCACGAGTGGAGTCCGGAACAACCGGGATCTGTTCCGCCAACTTGACATCAAAGAACCCAATCAGAGAGCGGGTCAGATCGATGATGGCTTTGGCCGCAGGAGAGTTAGGTTCGCGCTCCAGGATAGGACCGCTCTCGGCATCGCTGTAGAGCGACACCTGACGAGCAAATGAGGCGTACCGAGGAATGATGCAAGGATCGATCATCCCAGGGTAGGCTGCACGCAAGATCTCAAGTGACGCTTGGCAAGTCGTCTGACGCGCATCGAATCCGTTGGCAACCAGGTGAACTGATGCCTTGAGATCAGGATAGGCACGATTCAGTTCGTGAATGTTGTGGGCCAGCACTTCCATCGCCTTGATGGATTGACCATCCAGCATGACCACAGCCAGTACACGCTTGGCCGCGTACATCAACGCATTGCTGAGTTGAGAAGACCCCGGGGCAGAGTCAATCACGATCACATCGTAGGCAGACCACAACTCGACATAGGCTTTGAACAGCCGCTCGACCACGGCTTCTCGGTTCATCACCGTGGACAACCATGACTCGATGTTGGCCAGCGTGATGTCGCTTGCCAGGAGGTCGAGCATGCCGTCCGGATAAATCGGGCGAATGATCGTTTCGTCAAAGATGACGGGGTAGCCCTGCTCATGGTCGCGCAGGGCATGGCCGATGTGCCGGATCTTTTCGGAGGTCCAGTCGATACCGAACATGCTGGTCAACGACGCTTGAGGGTCTGCATCAATCATCAACACTCGGTGGCCCTGCATCGCCATGCAGGATGCAATGTTCGCTGCGATGGTTGTCTTGCCAACACCACCTTTGGCCATCCGGCAGTAGATGATCGGCGGCATCAGGTCAATCGGACGCCAAGGCTCCTGCTCGATTCCCATCATGCGCAGCCTTGCCTCACGTATCTGCAGCGGGGTGTAGACGTTGTGATACGACCCTTCCCCCTTGGTGGGCGCAGGGAAAAAAGCCCGAAAAGACTGTGCAGAGCCAGCCCAACGGCTCAACTCCATGGCCAGTTTCAGCTTGATCGCGCCTCGCGGAGGCCCCATACCGGGCTGGGCTATCGCGTCGGAAAATTCGATGGTGTCATCAGACATGTGTGGCTCCTTGCTTTCATAATACATTTTTTGTTCATTCAGAACAAAATCTATTGTATGCATGTGGACCACACATGAGCATCCGACATCGCATGTCGTGTGGTGCGATGTGAGCCTGATTGATGCACCAACACTTCAGCGAAGTCGATCAGCCGCCTGCCAAAGTGACTTTCAATCCTCTGGAAGGCATCACTGAAGGCAAAAAAGTGCTCCGCGCGGGCAGCCGTCGGCGGGCGTCGAGCCACCTTCCATGCTCGACCACGCCGACATGGCATCACCCGATGACGATCTACAGAATGATTTCCCAGCAGGAAACGTCGTGTGCGAGCACCAAGACAGCGCTGACTCAGGGGAACCATTCACCAACTTCAGAATGACTTCGGCATCAAAAAAGCTCACATTGCCGGCACTTCAATCCTTCTCACAATCGACCTCAATCCTTCTCACGTTCCACATCAAAACGTCTCACAGTTCACCTCAAATCCCCTCACAAATGACATCAATATTTCTCACGCAAATTAACGCAACTCATTGTTTTTATTGAGTTTTTCAGACAGTTAATGTATTCAATGGTATTCAAGTAATTTCAAGAACAACAACAGGAAGCCGTTGTTGTGAGTAGATCTTGAAGTGACTCACAATACCGGATAGCATTGTGAGCATGGCCAAATCACCACTCACAGAAGAGCCCACCATCGTTCGGAAAGCGAACCCGGCCATTGCGATCAGGCCCACGACGGGCAAGCTGACAATCATTTCTCGACGCATTTACAACTTGTTGCTGTATCACGCACAACAGCAGGGCATCGCCTCAGAGGAGTACAGCCTGCCGCTGGCTTACATCGTCGGGCAGATCAGTTCGAGTGAGAACAACGCGTCGATCAAGGCACGGCTGAGAGAGATGGCGTCCACGACCATCGAATGGAACTCGAATCCCACTGGCCAACCTGAAGATCAGGAATGGAACATCGCGAGCCTGCTAGCTGCGAAGATCACGCCAGCCCGTCAAGGCAAGCCGATCACCCTAACTTGGTCGTATGCGCCGGGTGTGCGGCGCCAGTTAGTCGAGCCCAAGCAGTACACCCGGTTGCTGCTGCAGATCAGCACGCAACTCAGCCTGTACAGCGCTGCCGTTCTGCTGGAGATTGGCTTCCAGTACCTGACATCTCCCGGACAGCTCACGATGCGAGAGTCCGTGGATTGGTGGGCTGCCGTGCTGAAGGGACAGCCACTGAAGAAGCCCGTGGACTATCGATTTTTCAAGCGTGACACGCTGATGCCAGGGCTTCGGGAAGTCAATGAGTCCCAGTCCGAGTTCGAGCTGGAGATGCTAGAGCACCGTGTTGGCCGAAAAGTCCTTGATCTGCAGTTCCGAATTCACCGCAAAAAGCCTTCTTCGAGTTCAAAGACCCGAAGCAACTCGACGCTGGATGGTATGGCACCAGAAGCTGTGCCAGAGCCCGTAAATCTCGAATTGTTCGAGACACTCATCGGGATGGGGCTGCGTGATGTCGACGCTGACGCACTGCTCGATTCCGAAGACCATGATCGAATTCAGAAGGCTGTCCAGTACACGAAAGCGCGTCAGGGTAAGGTCGACTCCCCGGCAGCCTACCTGCGCACAGCGATCAAGCACGGGTATGCGGACGCGGACGCACAGCGCGATGAAGAAAAGCCCGACGCTGCAGTCGATTCTGGACAGATATCCGAGATCTCAACAGCCGCTCGGCTTGTCGCCGATCAGATGGCCCAGGAGGCCCTGCGGCGCGAATACGAGCGCAGCCTGATCGCCAAGGCCCGGCAGGAGTACGGCGCCCTGCCGGACGAGGCTCAAGCAGACCTTCGCAGCCAGTTCGGCAGGCTGCTCAGCACGGCGCGAGATCAACAGTCCTGGGAGCGGATAGGCATCACCTCGCCGCCCCTGTCCGCACGGTTCTTCGGCTGGATCGCTCACCAGGGTGATCGATGGAACATCAACGAAGAGCAGCTCCGCCTATGGGCAGAGCAGAAGACAACCTGAGTGCAAGACACCGTCCCAGAACCTCACAGAACCTCTCCGCCCTGATCTGGTTCCAGTAGTTTCACGCGTGTGGCCCGCGCGTTGGCGAACAGGTAGCCGTGGTGGGCCTGCGCTGCCCCTAGTGTCGCGTCACACCTCGATTGACGGATAAGGCCGCCGAAGCTTGACCCGAGCCGTCTCGGTGGTGAACTGCCAGTCGATCCTGGCGTGGCGCTGATCGCGGTGTGCCTGCCAGGCAGCGACCTCGCGGCGCACGGTCTCGATGTCGCCGATGCGTCGGTTCAAGCACTCCCGCACCATCACGTTGATCTCGATCTCGGCCATGTTGAGCCATCTCCCGTGCTTGGGTGTGTGGACGAACTCGAAGCGGTCCCACAGCGCCTTGGCCTCGGCCGGCCGGAATGTCTCGTACAGCGCCGCCGGGGTGTGGGTGTTGAGGTTGTCCATCACCAGCGTGATGCGCTCGGCCTCGGGGTAGTGCGCGGCAATGGCCTCGACGAACAACGCCCAGTCGCGCTTGGTCCTGCGCTCGGTGACCTGCGTCATGCGGGTGCCGGCCAGCGGCTCGCACGCCATGAAGACGTTACAGGTGCCCAGACGCCGGTACTCGTAGTCCTCTCGCCCGGGCTGACCGGGTGCGGCCGCAATCGGCTCGCGGGTCTGGCCAATGAGCTGGCGCGGTGTCTCGTCCATGCACACCACCGGACGCCGGGTGTCCAGGGGCCGCTTGTACACATCCAGCACCCGCTCCATGCTGGCCACGAACTCCGCGCTGGCCTCGGGGGCGATCACCCAGCCCACCTTGCGCCACGGCTTGAGTTCGTTTTTTTCAACGCCCGCCGCACCGTCTCGTGCGAGACGGCCTCTACCAGTTCCAGCTCCACCGCCCGATCGGCCAGCAGCCGCAGCGACCAGCGCGCGTGTCCGCTCGGCGGCACCGAGCAACTCAGCGCGATCAGGTGCGCCTCCACCTCGCCGTCGATCTTGTGTTCGTACTCCCACTGGCTTGGCACGCCCCTGAGCGCCACCTCCAGCCCGTCCTCCACGAAGCGCCGCTTGAGCCGGTCGATCTTGCGCGGGCTGACCTGCAGAACCTCGGCGATCTCCTGACTGCTGCGTCTTCGCCCTCGGGCCTGCGACTCGTCGCAGTTCAGCAAGATCAGCGCGTTGACCATCTTGGCCGCCGCGTGCGTGCCCTTGGCCACCAGCGCCTGCAGTTGTTCGGCCTCTTCGGCGCTCAGTGTCACGGTGTACTTTTCCATCCCTCCATTCTTGTCGCCTTCCATGGTCATGCCAGTGCGCCTTCGCCAACGGCGATCACCGTCAAGTCAGCCGTGACACGACACTAGTGTCTGCACCAAGCACGCCAGTAGGTCCGTAAGCTCCCCTGTCAAGCAGACAGTTGATTTATAGAGACCGCCAGAAGGCGGCCGGGAGGCGCAAGACAGGCAGGAGCGCGGTGTCCCGAACGGCTCGTCGGGATCGAAGTCCGGCATGGACCCGGCGCGAAGCTGATCACGCCAAGCCTGCTGAACCCGGGGCCGTAGAGCTGCCAGAGGGCCTCGCGCAGTATCTGCAGGCACTCGAAGACGGCCAGGGCCTGCTTGGGCGACCAGTGGGCTGTCCAGGACTTCGGGCCAGTGGGCCAGCAGGTCGTACAGGCGCAGCTCGTCAGCCTGGGTGCGCAGTCCGGTGGGATCGTACTCACTCATGGGGACGCTCCGGGGAATCTTGAAATGCCGTTGACAGCCTGCGCCGCGGCGGCGTCGCGCTGCGCGCGGGCCTGACGCTTGTGGGCGACCAGCACCTTGACGTGGCTGTCCTGCTCGATCTGCTCGGCCCGGCTCCAGCTTCGCGGGTGACGGGCAACCTCGGTGGTACCGTCGAGGATACGCACCGTGTGCTCGTCGGCCAGCACCGCCAGCGCGCGACGCACCAGCGTGTGCGGCCCCGAGTAGTCGTTGAGGTCGAAGTGCACGTAGGGCGTCTTGCCCACCGTGACAGCCAGGCGCTCGCTCAGGACCCACGGATGCACCGGCAGGTCCAAGCAGCACCTCCCGCTCGGCCTTGAAGGCTTCGCGCACGCTGCGCCGGTGGTCTTCGGGTCAGCGCTGGTCGGCGACTGGACGTGGCTCGTAGCGGTGGTGGGCGGCGAACGCCAGCAGCGGCGGGTTGAAGCGGATGGCGTCGCCCTGGCGTTCGAGCACGGCGCTCCTGATGTTGTCGTAGAGCAGCACCTGGGCGACGCCGCCGAAGGCCTCGAAGGCTTCGACGTGTCCGCGCAGGAAGCTGTCCATGCGGGCGTCCATGAAGAAGCACAGGAATACCTGGCGCGAGTGGCTGAGCTGCACCCGGCAGCGTGCGCACAGGAACAGTTGGGCCGATGCCGCCACGGGAGGGTTTATCTCCAGTGCCCTGCAGCGCCACACGGGCGTGGCACTACTTGTTGCAGCACGGTGCAGGGTGCGGCGTGGCTCTGCTCAAGCCGTCAAACTTCAGGGGCCACTGCCGCGCCCACCCTTTTCGGCCTGGGTGCGACCGTTGTAGCGCAACGGCGGCGGCTCAGCCCTGGGCCCGTCTGCGGACCTCGGCTCTGCAGGCGGCCTGCTCACCCGCACCGCCCGTCTGTCCCCATCGCTCCGAACCGAGTTCACGTCAACCGTGAGAGCAGGGCCGCGCTGTCGCAGGTCTGTCACGTAAGACCAAAACCCGCCTCCCCACCGAATGCGCGCGTTTTCTGACCGGACCGCCGTTCACAGCTGCACGCTCTGCTGTTCACCGTACCCACTGAGGCGTCGACAGTTGGGCGCGCTGGCTGAGCAAATTGCGCTTTTGTTGGTGGGGGCTGGTAAGATCGTTTTCTGTAAGCCAGCATACCCGTACACGCCTTCAGCGTATTCTGGAGCTGACAAAGGGGGCTGCACCCCCCTTGACCCCCGCTGTCGCGACCAGGAATTTTTATGCCCGCTGTGCCCGCCGCCGATCCGCTCATCCCCGTCCCCTGCCGCCTGCCAAAGTCCATGGCGGCCCGGTTTCGGACCGAGGCCGACGAACGTGGCACGTCTGTCTCTGACGTGCTGCGCTCGTACATCAAGCTTGACGAAGCCAAGCCGCTGGGCACCGTGCGGCCCCGCAAACGGGTGAAGTCGCTCGCTCCTGTCACTGCTGCCGACCCTGCGCTGCTGCAAGCCCTGCGCCTGATTGGTACCAATGTGAACCAGATCGCGCATGGCTTGCACGCAGTGCGCCTCCTGCCGGGCAAGCGAGCCGTGGATGCCACTCTGCTGCTGGCCGAGCTGTCTGCGATGCGCGGGCAGCTCGACCGGCTCGCCGTCCAGGCCGACCCCGTGCCCGTGCCGACGTCCTGAGGCGTATGTCGTCGATCAAGGTCCTCCCCCACGGCATTGGCTCAGGCAGACGGGCCGTGCGGTATCTGCTGCAGGCGCTCGACAGCCGCGGACAGCCACGCCGCATGATCAAAGTGCTGAAGGGTGACCCGGCGATGACCGCCCGGCTCATCGACAGCCAGCACACGGTTCAGCGCTACACCTCGCTCGTGGTCGCCTGGCACCCGGAAGACCGACCGACTGAGGCGCAGATGCGCACGTGCCTAGACGAGCTGATCGAGTTGATGTGTGGTGGTCTCGACGCTGACCGGCTCGACGTCCTGGCTGTCATGCACGACGGACACTTCCACGTCGTCATGCCCCGGGTCGACTTGCTGACGGGCAAGTCCTACAACCCCGCGCCACCAGGCTGGGAACGGGCATACGGTGCCCTGCGCGATGCTTGGAACTACGAGCACAACTGGGCCCGCCCAGACGATCCTGCGCGCGCCAGGCCGCTGCAGCCGGGCCGCGTACCGCCCATTGAGCGCGATCCGCGCATCCTGATGACGCGGGCAGTGGAGGACGCACTGCTGGCCGGGGAGATCACCGATCGGGCCGGCGTCGTGCGCGTGCTCAAGGCGCACGGTGAAATTACGCGCCAGGGGCGTGACTCTGTGTCAGTCACGCTGCCGACCATCGTGGGGCCGGTGCGTCTGAAGGGTCCGATATTTGCCCGCGAGCTGGACGCTGACGCAGTGCGTGCAGCCGTCGCCCGCCACCGTGCTGCCGACGCACCGCAGCCCAGTGGGTGCGGTGTGGACGCTGCTACTGCACGTGGTCGCGCTCACATGGCCCGCCAGGCACTGGCAGAGGCCGTGAAGCGCCGCCAGGCATACACCGCGACGCGGTACCGCCAGCGGCCAGCGCCGGAGACGATTCCGGCCTGGTCGGTCGAAGATCCAGATCACTTCGCAGCCCGGCAACGGGCTATGGTCGAGGCACGCCTGGCTACCAGGAAGCCCGTCGCAGCGCCACCGGCGCCTGCTATGGCCAGTTCGCTCGCCGCGCAACCGGCACCGGTCGACCGGATAGCGCAGATGAAGGTGCGGCTCGCAGAACTGCGCACAGCCTCGTTGCACGCTGAAGCACGAGCGAGCAGCGCATCGATGACTGAGTCGCTGCTCGGCCATCCGCGCGACGCGCTTGTCGAGCTACGTCGAGCGCTGGGCAATGCGAAGTGTGAGCGGGAAGGGCTGGAGCGCCAGATCGAAGCACGTAATTGGCTAGCCCGCGTAGCGGCTCGCCTCGCCGACCCTGAGGCCGCGCAGGTCGCTGAGGTTAGCCGACAGGCGCAGCAGATCGAGCGCGAGATCGTCGAAAAGGAAGCGACTGTGTCCGCAGCAGATCGTGCGCACTCAGAGACGCTGCAAGCGCAGCAGGAGGCCCGTAAAGCTTCAGCAGCGGTCAAAGCGGCCGAGGCCGAGTTGAAGGCCGCTGAAGCCGCGCAGAGCGACGCACAGCGACGCCAGGATGCACTTTTGCAGCACCCTACGCACACTGGGGTCCGAGTGTTTAGACCATCACCTATTTGAGGCACGCGCCTAGAAGTGAGCCAGCGCTCTTGCCCCCCAATGTTGATAGTTGATAGACAGGAACTTCCGGTCGATTTGCTCCGCTCAGATGGAAGCCGGCGTCAACAGTCATTGCTCGGGTGACTTGGTGAGTTCTGCAATTTTGCAGATTTTTGGCAAAATTGCAGAACATCAGCCTCGCTCAGCCGACCTACGGTGCTTGAGACTGTGCAAGTCCGCGGCAATCTCTGCAAAATTGCAAATTTTTTGCAATTTTGCAAGGTATGGATTGTGCTTGTCTGATCAAGTAGAGCTTGGAGTTCTGCAATATTGCAGATAATTTGCAAAATCGCGGATTTTCTGCAATTTTGCAGAACACGAGCCTTGCCCGGCTGACCTGCGGAGCGTGCCGACGTGAGTCCGTCGTCGACGGCTGCCGTTGACGGGTGGGCGCTGATCTTGTTCAGCCCGTGGATCTGTCACACCCCCGCGGCCTGCGGCGTCTCTGCCGGCAACACCACCTCGACCAGCGGCACTTCCCAGCGGTCAACACGCACCTTGTCCAGGTACTCGACGTGGGTCTGCTCGCGTCGGCGCACCATCATCCCAGTGACCTTGGCCTCCAGCACCTGACTCGGACGCCCGGGTGGGGGCGTCCTCTGGGCGAGCCGGCCCACCAGTTCACCCTGCTGGTTCAGGATCTGTCGATCGACGACCTGCACTCGGCTGCCCCAGCCCAGTTTGGCCAGTCGCTGGTGCAGCGCATCGGCAGGCCCGGCCCGTCCCGCAAAGCCCAGATCGACGTCGGCTGGCCCCAGTGACAGGTACTGCCGCTGCAGTTCGGGCCGCCACGCCGGCACCGGCTGACTCGCCTGGACATGAACCCCGTCCAATCCGTCCAGCCCCTGCAGCAATCGGTTGCCCCCTTGCTCTCCTCTAAACAGCGCCAGGGTCTCGCGCGCGCGGGTGATCGCCACATAGAGCAACCGCCGGTCATCGCCGTGCCCGGCGCCCCAGTCGCCGCCGTCCATCACGAGGACATGGCGGAACTCCAGTCCCTTGGCCCCGTGCACCGTCGTCAGCCGCAAGGCCTCGTGGCTGCCGTCCCTGCCGACCTCGTCGGCGTGTTCGTGGAGCAGCTCGATGATCTCGCGCGGCGGCAACTTGCCGCCCGGACTGGACAGCGCCAGGTCTTCGGTGATGCTGCGCAAGTCCTGCCAGTAGGGATTGGTCGGCTGCTGCCGGCCGAGCGCTTTCACCCAGCGCGCCAGCGCCGCCGTCGAGCGCAGCGCCCGGCCGCTGTTCGTCACCGCCCGACGGACCTGCTGGCCTTCGCGCGAGTGCATCACCGTCAGCAGGGTGCTGCGTGCGTCGCGCGGCAGGACCAGCGTGTAGCGCCAGTCGGCCAACTCGCACAGCACCCGCAGCGGCACCAGGCACTGGTGGGTGCGGGCCAGCACCGCGATGTCGCCCAGCGCGAGCTGGGGGTCCAGCCGCCGCAGCCGGCTGATCTCCTCGAACACCATCTGGGCCTGCTGGTTCACGTCTGTCGGGGCCACGATCAGGCGCACCCGCCCCTGACTGTGCGGATCCAGGCGGGTCCAGCGACCACCGGGCCGGGTGTCGCGGCGCCGCGCGTCCGGGCGGATCGGGTGCTCGGCCTTCATGCGCTGCTGGGCGCCGCTGATGACCTGGTGGGCGACCTGGAGGATGTGGGGTGTCGAGCGGAAGTTGTCGACCAGGTACGACACCTCGACCGGCGCGTAGTCCTGCTGGAAGTGCTGGATGAACTCGACGTTCGCGCCCGTGAAGCCGTAGATGTTCTGGTCGTCGTCCCCGACCGCCATGATGCTGAGCCGGCCTTCGGCTTCAGGCAAGCGCCGTCCCGCCAGCGCACTGACCAGGGCGTACTGCTGCGCGTTGATGTCCTGGTACTCGTCGACGAAGATGTACTCGTGGCCTTGCAGCAGCCGGTCCCGCGCCTCGCCCGCGTCGGCAAAGGCTTCGCTGCGGCCTTCCAGCAGGTCCACCGCGTCCCAGATCAGTTGCTTGAAATCCACTTCCTGCGCAGGCCGCTCGCCAAGCCGCTCGCCGTACCGCTCACCGAGCTGCCCGCTGTTGGCGCCGGTGACCCCACCCGTGCCGGC
This sequence comes from Sphaerotilus montanus, assembly GCF_013410775.1. Classification (NCBI taxonomy): domain Bacteria; kingdom Pseudomonadati; phylum Pseudomonadota; class Betaproteobacteria; order Burkholderiales; family Sphaerotilaceae; genus Sphaerotilus; species Sphaerotilus montanus. The sequence goes on from NZ_JACCFH010000002.1 coordinate 179,591, forward strand.
CAGGCTGGTGCCGGTCAGTCGCAGCGCCATTGCGTGGTAGGTGAGCACCGTGACCGACCGCGCGTCCTCGCCGACCAGGGCGTGCAGACGCCGCCGCAACTCGGTTGCCGCGCTGCGGTTGAAGGCCAGCGCGAGGATGCGGGAGCCGGCCACCCGGTGCACGCGCAGCAAGGCGGCAATGCGGTGCACGATCACCCGGGTCTTGCCTGAGCCCGGTCCGGCCAGCACGAGCCGGTTGCCGGGACCGGGCTTGGTCACCAGCGCTTCCTGTCCGGGATGCTGGAGGGCCTGGATGATGCGGCGGTACGAATCATCCGTGGTGGCCTGCCTGAGCAGCTCCGTGCGACCGCCGAAGTATCTGCGCAGGAACTTGCCGCGTGGCCAGGAGAAGTAGGCGGCCACGAAGTCCTGGGCGGCGTCGATGTCCTGCACCCCGAGTCGGGCGTACTCGTGCATGACATGGATCTGCAGGTTGCGCTCCAGGTAGTGCGCCTGCAGGCTCTCCAGGTCCTCCTTGCGCCAGCGCCGCTTGTCTGCTTCGCCGAGGAGTTCGATCGTCATGGCCGCACGAAACACCGACCGGCCCTTGTCGAGCTGGAGGATGCCGGTCTCGTGCAGGTACAGCAAGGCCTGCTCCAGGGCCATGGCGACATCCCGCAGTTCGCTGAACAGGACCAGGTCCGCTTCGATCCGCTCGACCAGTTCCTTGACCTGGCACTCGACCACCAGGTGGGCGCCCTTGGTGTGGGCCGGCACCCGGGCCAGCAGGGTGTCGAGCACCACCTGGGCCACCGCGCGGCGGCGCATGCACAGGGTGCGGATCTGCGCCCAGGACCGGTTGAGCCGCACCTCCAAGCTGTCGCCCCCGAGGCGCTTGACCTGCAGCATGCTGCGCTGTGCAGGCTCATGGCCGAAGCGCTCGGCCATCGAGCGCAGGCAGCGCAGCAGCCGGTCGGGGTTCACGGTCACGTCGCCCTCGGCCAGGTTCAGGCGACGGCGCAGCTCGGTGCACATCGGCCGCATGCTCAGCGTCAGCGTGTCGTCGGGGCCGGTCTCGGGGGCCAGCTCCTGCATCAGGCCGAGCAGTTGGACCTCCAGGTGCTGCAGGTGCAGGAAGGTGCTGTCGGAGGCGCCCCGCACGCCCTTGCTCACCGCCGCGGTGAGGCCCAGGTCGTTGGCCACCACGCCGAGTTGTTCGAGTCCGTGCAGGATCCGGAAGCACTCCTCGGGCGACACGCCGGCGGCGAGCATCAGCTCGTCGGTGCTGATCCCCTGGGGAGAGACCTCATGGAACAGGCTGCGGGTGACCGCCTCGTAGCGTTCGCGCTGCACGGCCTTGAGACCAGCTTGCCGGATCGCCCGCAGTGCCTCGTCCAGCGAGGCCGCCCGCAGGCTGGTCGGGAACACCTGGCTGCGGTTGTCGTGGCGGCGCACGAAGTCCCGGCGCTCCAGCCAGGCCACCGCCGTGGTGACCTTGGTGCTGGCGTCGGGCGCATCGACCTCGATGTCGACCCCCTCGGATTCGATCAACAGCTCCTTGGCCGAGACGACCACCTCGCGGCGGTGGAAGCGCTCGGCCCGGCTGCGGATCGCCTTGAGCAGCCCCTGAAAATCTCGCCCGTCCAGCCGAGCGCCGGCGGCCATGCGGAACTGGGCTTCTACGTCGAGTTCGTCGAACAGCAGCACGCAGCTCGCCGGCTGGCCGTCGCGGCCGGCACGCCCGGCTTCCTGCAGGTAGTTTTCCAGCGAACCGGGGATGTCGGCATGCACGACCAGCCGGATGTCGGGCTTGTCCACGCCCATGCCGAAGGCGTTGGTGGCGGTGATGACCTGGAACTCTCCGGCCAGGAACTGCTGCTGGATGTCCTTCTTGACGTTCACGGGCAAGCCGCCGTGGAAGGCGGCGCAGCGCAGGCCCGCTTGCCGCAGGAGTTCAGCGTGAAGCTGGGTGGCCTTGCGGGTGGCGCAGAACACCACGGCGGCACCCCCGTCGCGCAGGCCCCGGGTGAGCAGCTCGACCAGGTGCTGGCCCTTCTCGGCCCGGCTGGCGGTGATCACGCGGTAGCGGAGGTTGGTGCGTTCGTGCCCGCCGAGAAAGCAGCGCAGCTCGATGCCGAGTTCGTCCCGGAAGTGCTGGGTGAGGTCGCTGATGACTTCCTGTCGGGCCGTGGCGGTGAAGCAGGCGACCGTGGCGGCCACGCCGGGGAAGTGCTCGCGGATGAAGCGCGCGACGTAGAGGTAGTCGGTGCGGAAGTCCTGACCCCAGCGCGACAGGCAGTGCGCCTCGTCGAACACCCAGGTGGCGATCTGTCGCAGTCGCAGGACCTCGGCGAAGGCGCGGTTGCGAAACTGTTCGGGGGAGACCAGCACGATGCCGGCTTCGCCCAGGCGAATCTTGTCGAGGGCCGCGCGCCGTTCGGGCGGCGTGAGCATGCCGTTGAGGGTGACCGTGCACTGGACGCCCTGCCTGACGAGGTTGTCGACCTGGTCCTTCATCAGCGACTGCAGGGGCGAGACGATGACGGTGAGCTGGCCGGTGCGCGCGTAGTGCGCCAGTGCCGGCACCTGGTAGCAGATCGACTTGCCGCCCCCGGTGGGCAGGATGGCCAGCAGGCTGGTCTTGTCGAGGCCGGCGACGACGATCTCGCGCTGCAGCGATCCGCCCCGGGGGCTGGCGGGCACGGCCCGGAAGCCGGGCAGCCCGAAATGCTGTTGCAGCAGGGCTTCGGGGTGGTGGTGCCGGGCGCAGTGGCCACAGTGACCGTGGTCACCACAGTCGAGGGCCCGCAGCTCGTGGATGAGGGCGCCGGCCTGGGGCCAGGTGGCGCGCACCCAGTGGGGCAGGACCGAGGTGCCCGCGGCCACCCGCAGCCAGCTCAGGGTCTGCGCCAGTGCCCAGCGCTGGTCGAGTGGTGCGGTGAGCAGCGCCTGCACCACGGGCATCAGGCGGGTGGTGCAGCACACGTCCCCCAGCAGGCGGGGCAGCACCGTGGACACGAAGTCGAGCGAGGGGGCCGGGCGCGAGCGCAGGCGCGTCATCAGCAGGTGAATGCCGGGGTCGTCCTGCAGCAGGAAGTGCAGCACGCCGGTCCAGCGCGGATGCTGGAGGTTCAACTGGCGCAAGGCCTCGATCTCCTCGGCAAGCAGGTCCAGGCTCACCCGCGCGTCGCTCAAGGGGTCGTTGCGGGTGTCCGAGACGACCTTGTAGTCCTTGAAGAGGCGGTGCGAGGACTGCTGGGGGAAGACCAGGGTCGACAGCTCCAGCGTGTCGAGGATCGGAAGGTCCAGCCAGTTCAGCCCGGCGAGCTGGGTTGTCAGCGCGGGCAGGTCATGTCGGCGCAGGTGGTGACCGACGATGACGTCGACGCCGTGGGCGAGCTGGTTGAGCTGATCGATGACCTGGGCGGTCTGCGGGATCGAGGCCGGGTGGAGGTCGGTGAGCAGCCCCTGTGGGTGGTTGCTCAGGTGGTCGCTGCGCAGGGCGCCGAGCTTGAAGATCCGGTTGTCCTCGGCCGGCAGGGTCTCGACGTCGACACACAGGGCAGTCAGGCCTGACAGCGGTGCGGGGGAGGCCGTGGGGGCAGGCGAGGCGGGTTCAGGTGACGCCGGTGAAGCAGGTTGGACAGGCGGCGCGCAGCCCTGGTCCGCAGGAGGGATCTCGAACATGACATGACCGCGCCGTGCGGTGCCTGGGGGTTCAGGCAGAGGGCGGATTTTTTAGTTTGGTCGTCGAGCGTAATCCAGAATGCCCCTGCGCTCAGGACATGGACGTCAAGGCAAGGTCTGTTGGCACTCGGCGAGGTCTGATCTGCCCTGGCGCTCTTCGGGGTCAGAGTTCCGGATGCCGGCCGTCGTAGGCACAGCGCGCCAGCGACCGGCCGCAGACCTGGCAACCGGCGGGTCGGTGGAGCAGGCGGCTCAGCCAGCGCGACAGCCATCCTTGTGTCGCGGGCGTGATCGACGCGAGTGCGCGGTCGTCGCGCAGCGGTGAGGTGCGGGGTGGCGGGTGCATGGGGCGCTGGCAGGGACTCTGGCGGGAGTTCTGGTGTTTGGGGGGCAGGATCGGCGCAGGGGTGCCGAGAGTCTGCGTCAGGTTCTGGGTGGTTCTGGTGGGTTTCGCGCATCGGATGCGCGTTCGGCGTGGGATTTTGGCAGCCTTGGGTGTGCGCGGCGTGTTGTCTGGCCACGGCGATCCCAAGCGAATGGCTGGTCGCTATCTTCGACGCGATCGATACGGTGACCGCTTCAGACTGGGTGCAGCCGTTCGACCGCATCGACCTGAACGGCGGCTTCCGACCCAATGCAGCCGTACATACGGCCAAGGCGCATCCCCGATAGCAGCCGTTGGCTGACCTTTTGGCCAATCTCCACGACGGCGCGAAGCCAGGTGCCGTAGGTAATAGTCACAGGGCTAAACCGCTCTTGCGGTAGCTGCGCCGCCCTCACTACCCGTTGTAATCGAACTCAAAGCGGGCCAGAACCTCGGTGGGCTCGTAGCTCCCATATCTTCCGCGTGAGCGTCCGGCCTCCGAGATCAGGTGCAAGTGCTTTCGAGCGCGCGAGGCCAGGACGTACAGCAGCTTGCTGGCGGCGGCATCACCGTCGGAATCGCTGAAGTGGGGCACCATGCCTTGGAGAAGACCGAATGCGATGACTACGTCAAACTCCGCGCCCTTGACCCCGTGAATCGTCGACACGGTGATCCCGGTCCGTTCACGGAACACTTTCTTGAAGAACGACAGATCGGTGATGTAGTCGGCGCCGGACTTCTGCAGCTTCTCCAGCCGCGCCTGGGAACTCGCAAAAAATGCCTTGCGATGTTCCACAAGCGTGGGGAAAGCACACAACTCGATCCCCAGGCGATTGAGCACCGCGACGAACGCTTGGTCCAGATACGCCAAGCCGTCTGTTTCGGCAATGGGGCACTTCTAGAAACCGACCCTGACCGCCACCTGAGCCGCGCGCTGCGGCAAGATGCCGCCCCATGATCACACCCCGCACCAAGCCATCGAGCTTCTTTCCTGAGGAGGCCGCGGACGACCTGTTCGTGGTGCAGCAGCGCAAGGCCAAGCTGGAGGGCTACGTGCAGACGCTGGCGGCGATGGACGAACTGATCGACTTCGCAGCGATGGCCTCGGCGGTGGACAAGGCCTGCCCTCGCGCTGACCGCAGCAAGGGCGGACGCCCGCCGTACCCGACCGAGGCGCTGGTGCGCATGGTGTTCCTGCAGGGGCTGTACAACCTGTCGGACGAGCAGTGCGAGCACCAGGTGCTGGACAGGCTGAGCTTCCAGCGCTTCTGCCGGCTGGACGGCGCGCTGAACATTCCGGACGCACGCACGCTGTGGAACTTCCGGCAGCGGCTGGCCGAAGGCGGGCTGGGCGGCCGGGCGATTTTCGAGGCGTTGAGCCAGCAGTTGCAGCGGCACGGCTTCATCCCGAGGGGCGGGCAGATCGTGGACGCCAGCATCGTGCAGGCGCCGATCACGCAGGCCAACGCCCGGGAGCGCGAGGCGCTGAACAAGGGGGAGGCGCCCGAGGGCTGGAGCAAGAAGCGCCTGGCGCACACCGACCGGGACGCGCGCTGGACGCAAAAGCACGGCAAGTCGTACTACGGCTACAAGCTGCACGGCAACGTGGACGCACGCTACAAGCTGATCCGCCAGATGAAGATCACGGCGGCCAACGCCGACGACGGACAGCAACTGCCCGACGTGCTGCAGGTGGCGAATACGCGCAAGCGGCTGCTGGCCGACCGGGGCTACGACAGCGCGGCCAACCGCCAGACGCTGCAGCAGCACGGACTGGCCGACGGCATCGCACGTCGCGCCAAGCCAGGGCAGACGGCCAAGGTTCGACTCAAGCAGCGCAACAAGACGATCAACCGCACGCGGGCGCGGGTCGAGCACGTCTTTGCGGCGCTGAGCCAGCAGGGCGGCAAGTGCGTGCGGGCGATGACGCTGGCGCGCAATGCGCTGGCGATCACGCTGCAGTGCGCGGCCTACAACGCACGCAGGCTGGTGTGGCTGGTCAAGAGCGCAGGTCCGTCCGCACAGCCCGCGTGAGGGGCAAAACCCCGTCGCGGGGTACCGCGACGGTGGGGACAGGGGCTCGCCGCCGTCATCCACTGCTCGTCTGAGCTGGATTTGTGCAGGCTCAGACCAGGTTCAGGGCTGCAGGGCCGGTTTCTAGAAGTGCCCCAATGGCGAGAGAGTTGGACTCCCGCAGCAGCGATCGCTGCGAGATCTTGGCCGTGTCGACGCCAAAATCTCGCAGGTCGGCAATGACGTCCCTGGCCCATCGCATGCGTCGCACCAGCATTTGGGGCGACGAGTCCGTCAGCAAGATCTTGGAAAGCTTGAACCAAAAGTTGTCGGGATCATTGCTGAACGGCACCAATCCCGGACCGTCGAACTGTTGGTCGGGGAGCAATGCCACCAGTTTTCGGGTGGTTGACGCCAGCAAGATCCACCACGGCGCCAACACGCAAATCTCTTCGGGCGCATGCCCTTCGGCTAAGCTCTTTTGAATAAGCCTGATCAGTTCATCATGAAGATCGTCGTGCGCAACGAGTCGGTTGTAGGTGACGTGACTGGGAAAGCCGACCATCTCGCCCGCTCCCTCGATGTCGGTAGTGTGCACGTTGAAGTTAGAGAAGTGCCCGATGATCCGCGCGCTTGAACGGTAGTTCAATCGAAGCACCATCTCACGAATAGGAATGCCCGTGAGTGCGCGAAAATTCGACACCGAAATGGCATAACCGCCAAGCGAGCCATAGATTGCCTGGTTGGGATCACCCACGATGAACGTCTTGGTCCTGCCGGCGCCCGCCCGAAGAATGGCACCCACCAGGTTGTACTGGATCTGCTTCGTATCTTGGTACTCATCGACGAGGACATAGGAAAAGACCTGCGAGAGCAGCGCTGCGATATGCGGCTGATTCCGGATCAGCACCTGGGAGTACCAGAGAATCAACTCGAAATCGATGCGTCTCGTGTCCGCCAGTTCTCGAAAGTAGGCCGCCAAGACCTGATGGATGCTGTCGTGCTTTCGCGTGTCGGCGCATCCCAGCCGGTAACCATCCCCTTCGAAGTAATATTCGCAGTCGTAAAAGGTCACGCTGCGGTACACTGAGCACAGTCGATCGAGCATCTTTTCGCGGTCGTGCCGGTCTAAGACCGTGTAACCGCGAGCCAGCTCTGGGACATAGATTCCGTAGGGTTTGATGATCCATTCGAGACAGAACGAGTGAATGGTTCCGATCCACAGGGCGGAGATGTCAACTCCAAGGGCTTCGATTCGCTCCTGGATCTCGTCAGCGGCCCGGTGGGTATAAGTGATGGCCACGACGATGCGTTTGTCCGTGCGCTGGGATAGCTCATACGCGATCTTGTAAGTCAGTGTGCGCGTTTTTCCGCTGCCCGGGCAGGCGACCAGGAAAACGCTCGATGGCTCTTCGACGGCGGCCGCTTGCTCGGGATTGAGTTCCGTAGCATCCCAGACAAACATCAGGTCATCCCGGCCAGGAACGCATGGACCACGTCTCCCGGCAACGCCGTTACGGCCGCCGCACGCAGAGTGGCTAGATCGATATCGGAGCGCCCGAATCGCTCCACCTTGGCATTGAAAGCCGTCAAGCGCTGACACGCTGTGCGATCAATGCCCAGCAGGCGTGTCATGCGATGACGGAGGATTCGCATGATCAGCTGTCGCGAGAATGGGCCATGCGCAAACAGCACGGCATCTCGGATGTAGCCGGGCACCACGGCTTGATGATCTAGCGTCTGCGCAAGCAAGATGGCGAGCCACCCCTTGCCTTCTTGCTCGGCCATCGTCAAGGTACGGTAGCCACTTTGATGGATGAGGCCAGAGCGAAGTTCGGTGATTGCCTGCTTGATCGTCGTTGGCGCTTTATAGACCTTGTCGACGATGCGCACAAAGGCTTCATGATTGCCCGCGTCGATCAAATCCACTTCGAAGGTATGCGTGGCGTAGAAGGCCCGTACCCAGACGTTGCCAGCAGCAAATGCATCCAAATTGATCTTACGCTGCGCCCCGGCTGTTTCTGAGCCAATCGCCTTTCGCTTCCTCATGGCAAGTCCGTCGCCATCGTTCGCATCCGGCGTGGTGTCAAAGAAGGTTTTGTCTAGGTCAGTGACGATCGCACACCGCTTGCGGATCCGGGTGTCGTGGAACAGGACCGCCACGTTTTCGAAGCCGGTGCTTCGGATGTTGATGACGCTGAGACCCAACTCGTCCACACTCAGGCCCAGAACCTGCTTCACGAGAGCAGGAATCAAGATTTCCTCCGCGTCCCCTTCCACCAGCAGCACGCTCTTGGCAAACAGCAGGTTGCTCCGCACCGCATCCAGGTATCGTTGGATGCTCGTCACCTGGGCAGGGTCCAGTCCTTTCGCTGGTTGGTAGGCCTCACAGAAGGCGCCGCGCCGCCCCAGGATGTTGACGTTGCTCACATTGCTCACCTCAGAGATGTGGGCGGAGTGCGTCGTGTAGATGACTTGGGCATCATCGTAGGTGATGCGCTCGAAAAGCGTCTTCTGGATATGGGTGTGGATATGCGCTTCGGGCTCTTCGATGAGCAGGAAGTTCGCAATCGCCATTTTCTCTCGCTGGTACTTGAACTCCAGCAGTTTGAGAGTCAGGTAGATCAGATTGGCGCCACCAAGGCTGAGTTCGTTGATCGTCCCTTCATAGCCGTCCTCCGACTCCCCGACGAATAGGCGCAGCGACTGAAACAGTTGCTCCGCTTCCTCGGGCAGATCCGACCGGATCGACAGCGACGTCGGGGAGTAGGTTTCGCCGGCAGTGTTCTTGATGGTCTCGCGGATGTGCTCGCGCACATACTGCACGTCATCAAGTCTTTCGATGGCACCATTGAGATCGCGCACCTTGTCCACGATGGGCACGAGGGCCGCCGCGTCGATTTCGCCGCTCTTGCTCTTGAGCAGAGTGAGCAGCGGATTGGTGCGGTTGTTGTGAAACTCGGCCACGACGTCGCGAAGCGCCTGGATGAAGGTGAGTGAAACTTCCTTGGTGACCGACAGGAACCCAGGAACCTTCGCCCCAAGTTCAGGAAACTCGGTTTCGTCGCTGAAGACGCACAGATCGAAATTTCCTACGATCCGTTGATACACAGCCTGATCGCTGAAGTTAGCGCTGCTTCGGCCAGTGAAGATGGTCTCGTAATCGGCGATCGTGATGCCCTCGCGGATAGCTTTCAACCCCGCAAAGTCAAGGGCATCGAGGGCCGCCAGCTTCAACCGGATCTCCTTCTTGGGGCGGAAGATCAGGTTGTACGTAGCCTTGGAAATTGGTTCGGCGTGGATCTTGGCTGTGCCGTGCAGGAACAGCGCCTGCACCGCCTCATCGGTGCTGAGGTCCTCGAACTCCATGCTGATGATGATCCAGTGGCCTTTCCACTGGTCCAGCGCACGGCTGAAATCGGACTCTTCCAGCCGATAAGCTGCGCGGACCATGTTGTCGTCCAGGAGCAGCCGGATGGCGCGGAGTATGTTGGATTTACCTGCGCCGTTTTCCCCGATTATGGTGTTGACGCCGCGCTGAAACGTCAAAATGGTGTTCTTGAAGTTTCTGTAATTGACCAGCGTAAGTTTGGAGATATGCATATTTTGGGCCCTCGTGCTCCCTGGGGCTCTAGTGTCTAGTTGCAGGCTATCGCAGCGTGCCAGTGACGGCGAGAACGGCAGTCTTGGCGGCCGATTGCCGCAAACCCGCAAAGAGAGAAGTTGTTCACACGAGCGCGCCCGGTCTGGACAGACGCTCTCGTGCCAGCCGTTGACCGCGGAGAGCGGCAATGCTGCTGGACCTGGCGCGCATGGACTGGCGACACGTGGCCGCGCCGCGTGCTTGGCAGGTATTCAGCTTGTTGAGCCTGCAACTAGCAGGTCGCTAGTGGCCGACAGCGGTCCGCCAAGGGCTATGGGCTGAGCGGCAGCAAGCGCTGCAATCCAGCCACTCGCTTTGATTGGTCAACTGGCCACCTGGCAGCGATTGCGGCCCACCACTCGCAGCTACCGAATGGGCGGTTCACCACATCGAACCCCAAACGAATTAGAGACCGGTGCGCCAGCCCCTTGCAGGAGACGCACCCTGCGCTGACCTGTCCGACGACAACACGGCAAACAGCCGAGCCATGATGGTCCGGTCCAGCAGTTCCTCCGGAACACAGGCGTGGAACTTGAAACCCTCCCCGAGCATCACCCGTTCCTGATCAGTCAGTCGAACCTCGGCGTTCCCGTCCAGTTGCCAACCGACTGGGGCTCGAACACTGAGTGCATCGAACCGCACCTTCGCGCCATGTTGCCCGGCCTGGTGCGCGAGGGTCCGGTTCTCCCTCGTGCCGGCGAAGGTCCAGGTGCGAGGACCCTGCTCGTCCTGCGTGAGGAGGATCTGTGTCTGCGGTGTGAGCCCTGTCTCTTCGGCCAACGCTGTCAGGGCCAGCCTGGCACGCCTCGACAGCGTGATGGCGGAAGGGGCACCGCTGGCCAGGACGGTCCGGATGCCTTGGCACACGTCTCGGCTCAGGCTGCGGGCACTGCCCATCCAGCGCGCCGTGCCGCCTTCCTTGGCGGGTTCCAGCCAGACCGTGCGCCGCGACCACTCGACGCCGACAACACGCCAGCTCCGCCCGGCCAGCAGCAGGATCCGCTGCGGATGTTCGCCGCTCAACACGGTCGGGTCGATGTAGCCGACCTCGGCGCTGCCGTGTTTGCCCGTCAGGAGATCGGGTCCACTGAACGATGCCAGCAGATCGCGGTAGTGGCCCCGCCCGTAGTCCTGCTCGGTGCGAGGGCCGATCCGGATGATGTGTTCAGCCTCGTCAAGAAAGCCCTGACTTACCAGGTGGGTGACCACCCGGGCGATGCCCTGGGGTGGCAACTCTCCAAACGCACCCTGCAGCAACGTCACCAGTTCGTGGTGCGCCCATTCGCCTCGTTCCAGCGTGGCCGCCAGCGCCTGCTGCGCCACCAGCGGCCAGGGTTCTGCCGGCGGGATGGCCGCCTCGACCCAGGCTTCAGACCATCGCTGCGTCAGGCCCAGTGCCAGCAGCAGGGCGTCGTCGCTGGTGGTCAGGAACAGGCAGTTGCGGCGGCTTCCGCTGCGCCGCCCGGTGCGGCCCATGCGTTGCAGGAAGGACGACACCGTCGAGGGGGCATCGATCTGGATCACCCGGTCCAGGTCACCCACGTCCAGGCCCAGCTCCAGCGTCGAGGTGGCCACGATGACGCAGTCCTTCTCCTGCGCGAAGGCGGCCTCGGCGAGTCGGCGCTCGGACGCACTCAGCGAGGCGTGGCTGATGAAGGTCCGCACACCATGACCGCGCAGCAAGCTGCCCAACTGCTCGGCGCTGCTGCGCGAGTCGCAGAACACCAGCCGCTTCTCGCCACGGTACAGGCGTGACACGACGATGCCGGCGTTTTCCAGCGAGCCGACATGGTCGATCGTCACGTCGGCGTCGGTGCTGACCTGGGCCTGTCCGACCAACTGGCGCTCACCCTGGGGCGCGAACCAGGCCAGCAGCTCCTGCGGGTTGCTGACCGTGGCGGACAGGCCGATGCGCTGCAGTGGCTGGGCGGTGTACTGCGCCAGGCGATGCATCACCGCCCGCAGGTGCCAGCCACGGTCGTCGGCCGCGAAGGCATGCAGCTCGTCGACGATCACGGCGCGGAGCTGTCCGAACCAGTGTGTGCGCTCCACCCGGGTCGAGATCAGCATCGCTTCGAGCGACTCGGGCGTCGTCAGCAGGATGTCGGGCGCGTCCTTCATGGCCCGACGTTTGGCGCTCTGCGACACGTCGCCGTGCCAGACCGCCACGCGCAGGCCGACCAGTCCGGCGTAGTGGGTCAGCCGGTGTTCGAGGTCGTTCAGCAGCGCCTTGATCGGGCAGATGTACAGCACGCTCGTGGCCGGCCAGCCTTCCAGCAGGATGCGAGAGAGCATCGGCAGGGCTGCAGCCTCTGTCTTGCCGCCTGCCGTGGGGGCCAGCAGAAGGCAGTGCCTGCCCGACTGGATCGGGGCGATCGCCTCCAGTTGCGTGGGGCGCAACTGGCTCCAGCCCAGCGAGTTGACGACGTGGTACTGCAGCGCAGGGTGAAGTTGCGCGAAGGCGTCGGTCACAGTTCGATGTCGTCCACGCTCGACGCCCCGGCGGCGGCACGCTCGACCACCGTCATTTCGTTCTCGGCCAGCGTCAGCTTGTAGTGCTGGCGCGGGTCGAAGTCGGCGTGCAGGTCGACACGGTCCATCACGTCGGCGACAAGTTTTTTCAGGAACAGACGCGGGGCGACGCCCACCTTGCCGCCCAGCCCGCCGGTGACCGCCCGCGCCAGGACTTCGATGTAGCGGTCGTCGACCGTCTGGTGCAGACGGGGCGCATGGGGTCGCCCCTCGGCGTAGAGATCCCGCACACGGCGTCCGACACACTGGAGTGCTTCGGTGTCGAACGGTGCCAGACGGATCTGCACCGCCCGGGGATTGTCGAACCGCGCGTCGGTGCTGAAGTCCACGTGCAGGCGCTGGGCCAACGGGAGCAGCCGCTGCACCCCTTGAGGACCGTCGAAGAACGCTGGCGTGCCGGTCACGACGAGGTAGAGCCCGGGGTAGCGCCCGGCATCGATCTCGTCGATCCACTGCCGCAGTGCATTGAGCCCCTTCTCGCGCGTGTCGGTGCGCATGCGCTGCAGGGTCTCGACCTCGTCGAGCACCAGCACCAGACCGGCAAAGCCGCTGTCGCGCAGGATGAGCAGCAAGCCGGCCAGGAAGTTGGTCGCCCCGAAATGGTCCAGATCGCCCTTGATGCCGGCGGCCCGCTTGACGCTGGCAGCGACGTTGGGCTGGCCCGCCAGCCAACTGATGAGCCCGTCGGCCAACAGGTTGTTGCCTTCGGCCAGCGCGTGGCGGTAGGTGCGCAACACGGCGGAGAAAGCGGGGGCCGCCTGGCTGATGGCGACGAGTCGGGCTTCCATCAGCGCGTCGGTACTGGCCAGCAGTTGTTCGGCGTTGTCGGCATCGACCGCGCTGTCGGCCAGCACATCCTGCTCCAGCGCGTAGAACCAGCCGTCGATGACACCCCGGAACGCACCGGTGGGGGTGTCGGCCGTGCCCAGCCGCTCGACCAGTCGCCGGTAGACCGTCTCCAGCCTGTGCAGCGGCGTCTCGGTCTCGTTGATCTGGACCTCGCTGGCCGCGAAACCACGGGCTCGGGCACGCTCCTGCAACCAGCGGCCGAAGAAGGTCTTGCCGGTGCCGTACTCGCCGCGCACGGCCTTGAAGCCGCCCGCGCCGGCGGCCACCCGCGCCAGTTCCTCGTCCAGCGTCGAAGCAAACGGGTCGATGCCGACGGCCAATGCGTCCAGGCCTGCGCTGGGCACCGTGCCGCGACGCAGGGCGCCGACGATGTCCTCTCGGCGTGCGGTGCTGATCATGGACGACCTCCTGTGGCCTTGGCACCGATCTGGAACTGCTGCACCAGCAGCACGCGGTTCAGCACCACGGTGCCCGCCGTCTCATCGACGCCGAGGATGGCGGCCTGGTCCACGTTCAGCAGACGCCGCATGGCGCTCAGCAGGCCCGTCAGGCGCATCTCCGTCAATGCCATCCGCTGTGCCAGCGCGGTGCGCGACAGCTTGCCGCCCCGCTCGTCGAGCGCGCCCAGCAACTGCCGCACCTGTTCGTCCGGCGGCGCCACGCGCGCCGCCAACTGGCGCTGCGAAGCATAGATCGGGCTGCGCAACAGAGTGCCAATCCAGTCTTCGGGAGCTGCGGCTGGACGGGGTACAGGCGCTGATGTCGATCTCTGTGCCGATGCCGGTGCCAACACCGGGGTGGGAATCGGCAGGGCCACCGAAGCCGCGCCGAACAGGTCGATCTGGTCCTTCTGCGGCGCGACCGCCCGGCGGGATGCCGTGCGCGGTGCGGGCGCCTCCGGCACAGGTGAGGCAGGCGCCGCGGCGGGCAGCGGCGGCAGCTCCCACCAATCCGGCTGTGCAGGCGATGCGGTCTGCCACCCCGGCAGCGACAGACCGTGCGGCACGAGCACGTTCAGCGGCACGGTCACTTCCTGCGGGGACACGCCGCCGTGGTAGCCGTTCTTGCGCCCGGCGTAGCGGGTGCGCTCGCCCCACAGCCCCACCATGCCGACCGCGCCGGTGGGGGCGTCGGGCACCACCACCCGACCACCGGACAGCGCAACCTCGTCGGGCGCCCGGGCATCCAGCCCCGGTCGCCAGCGGTCGCTCTTGCCGCCGGTCAGCGCACGGGTGGCGTCTTCGAGCAGGTGGCCGTGGTCGGCGGTGACCACGATGACGCGGCGGGCCTCGCGGGCCTCGTGCAGCAGCGGCAGCAGCAGGCGCAGGTCGTCCAGCGACCAGCGCTGGTGCAACTGGTCCGGGCCGCTCAGGTGGTCGTCCACCGCGTTGTAGACCACGCCGACGACCCGGGGGCCTGTGGCGGCCAATGCCGCGCGCACCGTGAGCGACAGGTTGGTCTCTTCCGCCAGATCACCCTTGTGGAACAGCCGTGGCGGTGCTTCGGGTTTGCTGTGGGCCAGCAGGGCTTGGTGGCTGACGAAGGCCGACTTCTCCTGGCCACTCGCACCGGTGGTGAGGCGGCCGCAAAGCAGGCTGGCCCGGCTGACCTCGGTGATGGTGGGCAAGGCGGCCACACCGACCAGCGCGCGCCCGAGGTCCGTCCGCACCACCTCGGTCCAGCCCAGGCGGGCAACCTGGGCCAACAGCTCCCGGCAGATGCTCGTGCTCAGCCCGTCCATCACCAGCAGCAGCACCGGCTGAGCCGCCGCCAGTGGGGCCAGCACCTGCTCCAGCACCCGCTCGACCGGCACGGTGCGGCCGCCGAGGGCTCCGCTGGTGTGTGGCCCGTGGGTGTGTGACCCGCGGGCGTTCCATTCGACCAGGTGCTGGGCGAAGGTGCGCGCGAAGGCATCGCGGCGGACGATCACGGCGTCGCGGACGGCGGCGTAGGCGCGGGACAGCTCCGGCAGGTCATCGCCCCCGAGCAGGCGAAACCGCGCCCAGTCAAGGAAGGCCCCGTCGTCGGCCTGCCAGGCCACCGCGTCCGGCAGCGTCACCGCATCGGGCGCCGGACTGCACAGCCAGCGGGCGATGCGCCGCGACATCTCGACGCGGTCCATGCGCTGCGGTTGCGTGGCGCCCAGCCGGTGCCGCAACACCTCGTCTGCCTGGCGTTCCACGTCGGCCAGCCGGGTGGTGTCGGGTGCCTGCACATGGTCGGACAGGTTGGCGGCATAGCGGCGCATGCGCTGGGCCAGGCCTTGTGGCAGGGCGTCGCTCAGGTGGGCGTGCTCACCGATCTGCAACTCGACCAGCAGCGCATCCGCCCGTTCGAGCAGGGCCCGGCTCAGTTCCGGACCAAGGCCTGCCAGCGCCTGCTCGGCTGCGTGGGCCCAGGCCCGCCCCTCCGCACGGGCCACGGTGCGGCCCTCGACATAACGTTCCAGTCGGATCGCGGCCGCCCCCAGCGCGGTCAGTCCTTCGTCCTGCGCCGCGAACACCACCCCGCAGGCCAGCCCCAGCGGCAAGGCGTCGGCGGTGCGCCCACCTTCGACGCAGGCCAGCACCAGTGCCCCGGCCGAGCCAGCGGCGTCGGCGAGCCACTGCAGCACATCCCGCCGCGGGGCCGCCGGCAGCAGGTTCAGCGACACCTCCGCCCGCGGCTGCGCCGACCATTGCAGCAGGGAGACCGTGTCCGGCCGCGCCGACGGCAGGCCCAGAAAGCGCCGCAGCACCTCCCGCCATGCCGTGTCCAGGTCGAGGAAGCCGCTGGTGACGGCGGGGTAGGGGCCTTGCGCCGTGCCGTCAATCAGCCACTGCGGCATCCACGGGTAGCGGCCCAGGCGGGCGTCGGTGTCCCCGGCCTGGAAGAGCTGGCGCACCATGTCCCAGCCTTCGGGCTGGAACACCTGCCCGCGGAACAGCCGCGCGGCGATGTCCTCGGCGACCTCGTGCGTGCGCAGAGGCGTGAGCAGCAGCAGGCCGAGCCCGGTGCTGGCAGCGTCTTCTTCTGTGCTGCACAGGGCCTCGCGCATCGCCAGCGACGACTCGCACCAGCGCAGCGCAAAGGTGCGCCCGCGCTGGCTGACCGTCTCGGGCCAGGGCTGGCGGGTGGCCGCGCGGATGGCCACAGCAGTGGCCCTGGCATCGCTGGCCAGCAGGCGATCGAGCTGCGCGGTGATCTGGGCGGTGGACAGGCTCATGGCCGGGTGCTCTTGCGTTCCAGGCGCCAGCTCAGGGTCAGCTCCAGGTCGTGTTCACGGCTCATGCGGGTTTTAAGCGCGTCCAGGGCTTCGGTCGCTGCGGTGCCGCTGAGCTGGCTGCGCTGGGCTTCCTCCACCAGCACGGTGCAGGCTTGTGGCGGCGGCGGGGGCAGCACGATCGGCGAGGGTGGTGGCGCCGGTACCGGTGGTGACACCGTGGGATCGATGTGGGGCGGTACAGGCGAGACCACAGGCACAGGGGCCGGCGCCGGCGCCACGGCCGCCAGCAGCCGCATCGCGTCGCGTTCCAGCTCCGTCAGGCGCGCCCGCAGCGGCACGACATGTTCATCGCTGGTCAAGACATCAGCCAACCGGCTCGTCAGCGCCATGGCGGCGTCACGTCGGTGGTCCTGCAGCGGTCGCACGGCTTCGAACAGCGCCCACGGCCCGCTCGACAGGCCATCGGCACAGACCGCCGCGGTGGCCATGGCCTGACTGACCGCGGCCTCGGACGTCTGCAGCACGGCCGTGGCCAGGGTGCGCACCACGCTTTCTTCCGGCGCCTGGACCAGCGCGGCCAACAGGGCCTGGGCCGACTCGGCTGTCTGCTGGCGTGCGCTGGACACCTCGGGGGCCCAGGTCGCAGTCCGACTGCGCAAGCGGCTCACGAGCTGGCCGACTGCGTCGCGCCGGTTGACCGCGGCCTTGCGCAGGTCTTCGGCGAGCCGGCCGGCGTTCGCGGCGTTCAGCGTCAGGGCCGGGGTCAGGCCGAACAGCCGACCGGCACGCTGTCGCGCAAGCTCCCAGTGCGCCGGCTCGGGCAGCACCTGCTCGCGCAGTTCCATGTCGTCGCTCAGCGCACTGTCGATGCCGACCTCCACTGGCCCCCCGCGCAGCATGAAGCGCCGGTTCGATTGCGCAGCAAACACGAGGATGATCAGCCGGCGAAGCTCCTCCACCAGCCCCATCGGGGTGGGCGAGTCGATCCACTGGCGCAGCCGTCCCACCGTGACCGGGCCGCCGCCGTCGCGGGCCAGGCAGCGGTTGAAATGGCTCAGCCAGTGCGGCTCCACCAGCAACGGGTGCTCGCCCATCTGGCCGATCCGGGCCGGCCCGACGACCGCGCGCAGCAGGCGCCGCATCGCCGCGTCGTCCACCAGCGTGCGTCCGCCCGGCGCCTCGATCGCCTGCAGCAGCACCGGCCAGAGCTTGCGCACCAGGCCGGGCTTGATCTCGGTGTCGAACTCGGGGTGCGCCGGGAACTGGTGGGCGAAGAGCTGTCCGAGCAACTGGTCGAACGCGCCCCGGAAATCCGCCCCCACCGGCGGACGTGGCGACAGCGTCGTGTCGAGCGAGCGGAACTGCTGGTCCGGCGCGAGCGGCTCGGTCACGGCGTCGTGTGGCTCGGGGCTGAGCCCGTAGGCCACGTCGAGCTGCGAGCGCAGCTTCAGGCGCAGCTGGTCGAGCTGGTTGCGGGCCAGGGCCTTGGCCTGCACCCGGTCCACGAAGGACAGGTGGCTGGCGTAGGAGTCGAACCGGTCGCCCTGCAGCACATGGTCCAGCACCACCAGCCGCCCCAGGTCGGACAGCGCCTTCGGGCTCAGCGCCGAGGGCAGCCAGACCAGCGTGCGCGTGTCACCGCCGCGGTACTCGCGCAGCCGGGCCAGCGCGTCCTTCGGGCCGTGGTGGCTGTCGTCGAAGGGGAAGTCCAGCACCACGCTCCAGCCCTCGCCGCGTCCGCGCAGCCGGTCGTCGGCCAGGTCGCGCACGTTCTCGAACAGCAGGTCGATCTCGCGCCGTGTGCCGCGCCAGTCGAAGGCGTAGCGCACGAACAGGCCCGCGCCGTCGCTGATGCCGAGCTGGTCGAACAGCGTCTCGCGCACCTTGCGGCGGCGGTTGCCGGTGTTGTCGTTGGCCTCGGCCGCGCGCAGGATGGGCTCGATGTCCACGCCGGTCACCTGGATCGACACCACCGCGTTCACGTCGTCGGTGATCTTGATCTCGCCGATCTCCGAGGCCCAGTCGCGGCACTTGCGCATCACGTCCTGCGACTCGCGCCCGGGGATGGGCGAGCGGAAGGTGCCGTGGTTGAGTGCGGCCAGCCGGGTGGCGGTGAGTGCCTTGAGTGACTCGACCTCGGGCACGAGCGCACCGAGCAGCAGCGTCTTGAGCAGCCGGGCGTCGTTGCGCAGGTTGCGGGCAGCGGTCGCCTCGGCCTGACCCAGCTTGATCGCCTCCCAGGTCACGCCGTGCTGACGCTCCAGCATCGGCAGCAGGCGCTGGCCGTACAGGCGCTTGGCGTTCTCGAAGTGCAGCCGCATGCCTTCGGAAAACGGCTCATCCCCTTCGGTGATCGCGTCCCACAGGTCGCCGACCGGGATCAACTGCCCGAGCGCCAGGTCCTCGCGCCGGTCCACCAGCAACTGCAGCATCAGCTTCAGCGCCGTGCGCTCGCGCTGCAGTGCCGCCGACACGGCGATCAGCGTCTGCACCAGCGCGGGCGAGAACGGGTAGACCTTGCGGAACATCTCCCGGTCGGCGGTGGTGGTCAGCAGCGTGTCGAGCACGTCCTTGCGCACCCGCAGCGTGTCGTCGAAGGCGCCTTGCAGCGTCAACCGGGCGGCCTCGCTCACCGGCCTGAGCACGCGCTTCTCGGCGATGGCGGGCAGGTTGCGGTCCTCCAGCGTGATGCGGTGGAACCGTGCCTCCCAGTGCTTGAGCACGTCGCTGAACTGCACCTGCACCGAGCCGGCCAGGTTCTCGCCGACGAGGTCGCGCAGGTCGCGCTGCCGGGCGACGAAGCTGACCAGCGGGATCGGCCGGTCGGCGTTGGTGGCCTCGACCAGCTTGACCAGCTTGGTGCCCTCGCGGCTGACGAAACCCACGTCCGCGGCATGGCTGGCCAGCCACAGCACCAGCTCGTCGAGGAACAGGATGACCGCGTCATAGCCCAGGCGCTGGGCGTGCTTGCTGAGGATGGACAGGCCGTCGTCGAGCGAGACGTAGGACTCGCCCGTGCCCGCCAGCGTGCGGTAGGCCGAGAAATACTGGCTGATCAGGTCGCTCACCAGCCGCGCACGCTCTTCGCCGTTCGGTGGCTCCAGTTGCGCGGCATCGAAGCTCGTCGCGTCCCAGCCGCTGTCGAAGTCGCCCCAGCCGTGGCCGGTGTCCGCCGTCGCCTCGCTGGGCTGCCGAGGTGCCTGGTTGAGCTGCTCGAAGAAGGCGGCGTCGCCCATGCGCAGGCGCAGCTCCCGTGCGTCCCGGAACAGCCCTTCGGCCAGGTAGAAGCCGGGCACCGGTGCATCCGGGTGGCGCTGGCGGACGAATTCGGCGTACTGCCCGAGGATGGCCGACTCCATGTCGCGCGCGCCGATCATGTGGTACGGCACCAGCAGGAAGCGCCGCCCGGTCGTCCAGCCATGGCGGGCCACCACGTCGGCCAGCTCGGGCGTGGCGCGGGCCTGGGTGTTGCCGGCCAGCAGCAGGTTCAGCACCGCCATGAAGTGGCTCTTGCCCGAGCCGAAGCTGCCGTGCAGGTAGGCCGCCTTGCTGCCACCCGTCTGCACCGCCTGCTGGATGAAGCCCAGCGCGTTGCTGAACGCATCGACGAGCTGCGGCGTCACGACGTAGTCGCGCAGCGTCTGCTCGGGCTGCGTCACGCCCTGGCTCAGTTGCAGGACGAAGTCGCCCTGGTGGACCCGCTCGGGGATGTGGATGAGGTCTTTGAGCAGGGTCATGGGTGCGAATAGGTTCTCTGAACGAACATGTGGCGATAACGTGTTAAAAAAATAGATTATTTTTAACGTGTTAGAAGGTCAAAGAGCGCCTTGTTGATGAAGTACACCTCGCGCCCGATCTTCTGGCCCTGCAGCACGCCGAGCCGTTCCAGCTCGCGCAGGTACTTGGCACAGGTCTGGCGCGTGCCCAGACCGGCCTGCTCCAGAAAGCTGATCTTGCAATACGGCTGGCGGAAGATCTGCTCGACCAGGTCCTTGCTGTAGACGGACGGGGCCTCGCGCTGAACCCGCTCGCGGGTGGACTCCATCAGGGCCAGGATGTCGGTGATCTGCTGCTGGGTGCGCACGGAGGTCTGCTGCACGGCATCGAGCATGTAGAGGATCCAGTCCTCCCATGCCCCTTCTTCGGTGACCCGGCGCAGGCCGTCGTAGTAGGCCGTCTTGTGGTCGATGATGTGGCGCGACAGGTAGAGCACCGGCAGGTTCAGCAGCCCCTGATCGACCAGGTACAGGATGTTGATGAGGCGCCCGGTGCGGCCGTTGCCGTCGGGGAAGGGGTGGATGGCTTCGAACTGGTAGTGGACCAGGGCCATCTTGACCAGCACGTCCAGGTCGTCCTGCGCGTGCATGAAGGTTTCGAGGTCGCGCAGCTTGTCGCGGATGACCCGCTCGCCCTCGGGTGGCGTGTAGACGGTTTCGCCGCGCCCGTTGGCGATGCGGGTGCCGGGTGTGCGGCGCACATCGAAGGTGGTTTCCTTGATGATCTGCGCCATCTCGACGAACAGCGCGGTGGCCAGCGGGCGTGTGCGGATCTGGCGGAAACCGTGGTTGAGCGCCTGCCGGTAGCGCAGCACTTCCTTGGTCTGTGCGCTGGCGGCCAGACCATCGTCGGACGCGGCCTTGTAGACCTCGTCGTTGGTGGTCAGGATGTTCTCGATTTCTGACGAGGCCCGCGCTTCCTGCAGCACCAGGCTGTCGATGAGCATGGCCTGGTTGGGCATGCGCTCGGCCATGCCCTTGAGTTCGGCCAGGGCCCGGCTGGCGGCGATGGCCTTCTTCAGGACAGCCGGTGTTTCTACCGCGCTGGTCGGTGGCAGTGCGGGCAGGTCGTTGTAGGGGTGGTCGCGCTCAAACATCGTGTTGGCTCTTTGAGTTGCGCAGCGAACCTGCGGCGGCAGCGTCTTGGCAATGCTCGTTCCACAGAGGCCGTTCGGCCATGACTATGCGCCCGCGTGGGGCGAGCGTTTCAAGGCGCGCGGTGGGCGGCAGTGCGCCCTGCTTGAGAGCCGGGCAGGTGGGTGCTGATGACGGCGGGCTCATGGCTTGCCTTGCCGGGTGATCACTTCCGCGAGGGAGAAGGGCACGCCCTCGTCCTTGACCAGACCGTCCGACGCGGGGCGGAACAGGGCTTGCAGGATCAGTTGGCGGTCCTTCCGGCTGGCAAGGTGTTCGCCTTCCATCAGGGACAAGTAGGTCTGGACCATCGTGATTCGTTCCTGTGCGTCGGTGTACAGGTGCTGGTGGCTGAGGAACAGGCGAACAATCAGGCGCACGCCCCAGACAGTGAACACGGCGACGAGGGCCAGGACGGCGAGGCGCCAGGTTTCCGGAGCGGTGTTGGCGGGGGTGTTCTTCAGCAGGTCGTGGATCTGGAAACCAAGGCCGCTGGCTGCGCCCACGATGCCGAGGAACGACACAGCGCCCCAGACGTTGGACCATGTCCCATGCGTTTTCTGTTTGTCTTTCCAATACAAAGCCGGCGCTCGCAACCCCATTTCCTCCTCGAAGGTCTTGCGCAGCTTCTCCATATCCTGTTGGTGCTTCGCTTTGAGCTGATCGAACTCAGCTTGCCATCGGGTGTGAGATTCACCGAACTCGGTCACTTGTCGTTCCGCTTCTTGGCGGACGGAATCCGTCAGGCCGGCATAGTCGCGGTGCAATGCATCACAGGCTTGGCTTTTCTCGCTGACGAACTGCTCAGCCTTGTTGCGCAGTTGTTCGAACGACGCTTCGGCAGCTTGTTGACGTCCATCGGATACTTCCCCGATCAAGTCATAGCGATCAACCAGACCCTCGACCAAGCCCCGCCAGCCAGATAGCGGTTGCCCATATATTGAATTCTGGGCATTCACCGGCTGAAGATAGACTGCTGCATACATGAAGGCAGAAATATCGTCAGATGATGCCTGTAGTTGTTGGATGCGTTTGGCGGCCGATGTGCTGCTGTGCGGAAATTTTCCGCCTACGTACGCTTCTCTAATGCGTGACTGGCAGCGTTCTTGGTTTGATTTTTCGGCGGCCAAGTTTTTCTGATTTTCTTCGACCTTGTTCGCGTCTGACTTATTTTTTTCTGCATCAACTAGATGTTGTTGTGCTTGGCGAAGCATTTGCAAACCAAGTTGCAGTCTATATCCTGGATCGCCTTCACTGGTGCGATGGCTATATCGTGAGACCCAACCCCAAAAGGTCAATTCGGTCTCGATCCAGGATTTTATTTCCGCATAACTGGTCGGCGCCAGCACACCCCCGTTCGCCCCCAGATCCAGCGTGAACAGCGGCTCCGGTTTCGGCTCAGGTGCCGAGGTCTCGATTTCTTCTGCCTGGTTGTCTTCGGACATGGTTCAGTGCTCCCCGCACGGTCTTGTTGGTTGTCAGGTCAATCTCGGGCTCAGCCCGCCTTGGGCTTGCGCCCGCGCTTCTTCGCCACCACCACCGGCTGCCACCCCCGCAGCTCCTCCAGCGTGAACCCCAGCGCCCGCGCCTCGTCGCGCACGAAGGCGGCGTAGTAGTCGCCCATGCGTTCGCCGAAGTCGGGGTCGATGGCGTTGTGCCACTGCTGGAGCCAGGGCACGAGTTCGTCCAGCGCGGCCAGCAGGGGCTGCAGGCGCTCGGGCGGCCAGCCTTCGGTGTCCTTCATGTCGAGGAAGTAGCCGGCCACGGCGGTCGCCTGCTGCAGGTGGTTCCAGCCGGCCCAGGCCACGGGCAGGCTGCCGTCGGCGCCGCGTTCGCAGCCGGGGTAGCTGGTCCAGCGTTCCTTGGGCACGTCCAGGCCGCCGCGCAGGCGCCAGAGGTCGGCCTTCAGGAAGTCCTTGCTCTGATACTTGGGCGGGACGGGGATGCGGCCGACTTCGGCTTCCTGGCGCTCGGCGGTCTGGGTGGCGATTTCGGCGGCGAGGGCCTTGTCGATCCACGCGCGGGCGTCGTCGGTGGTGTCGCTGCCGAAGCGCTCGCGGGCCTGGGTGGCGAGTTCGCGGCACCAGTCGTCGGCGTTGTCGGCGACTTCGGCTTTGATGCGGTCCTCGCGGCGTTGCAGTGCCCACGTCGCCTGCCACTGGGCGCGCTTGCGCAGGCCGGTGTCGGTGTAGCGCTGCACGGGCAGGGCGGGCACGGACTCGGCGGCGACGAGGTCGGCCACCAGCGCGGCGGGGTCGAAGTCGGGGTGGCCGGTGTAGAGGGCGGCCAGCGCCATGAAGGCGGGGTCGTGCTGCTGGACGGCGTCGGCGAGGCGGCGGGTGGTGGTGAGTTGCGGGGGCTGGTCGGGGGTGGCGGGCCACAGGGCGGGGGCTTCGAGGCGGGCGAGCAGGGCCTCGCGCAGGGCGTCCTGTTCCAGCGTGTGCCAAGGCGTGCGTTCCCAACGGCGCTCCTGATTAGCAATGATCTTCAGCAAGGCCCTAGCCGACGATCAGGCGTAGCGTAGAAGGCAGACAAAGCGCAGGAGCGAGCACATGCCGATGAACCGAATCCAGTTCCAGCAAGGGATGTCGCTGCCGGAGTTCATGAGCAGCTTCGGCACGGAAGAGCAATGCGCCGAGGCGGTCAAGCAGGCACGCTGGCCCCAGGGCTTCGAGTGCCCGCGCTGCGGCACTGCGGCGCACTACGTGGTGGGCCAGGGCGCACGCAAGCTGTATCAATGCAACGGCTGCCGCCACCAGACTTCGCTGACCGCGGGCAGCCTGTTCGCGAGCACCAAGCTGCCGCTGAGAACGTGGTTCCTGGCGATCTACCTGCTCAGCCAGGCCAAGACGGGGCTGTCGGCGCTGGCGCTCAAGCGGCAGGTGGGCGTGAGCTACCCGACGGCGTGGCTGATGCACCAGAAGATCATGCACGCGATGGCCGAGCGGGAGAGCCAGCACCGGCTCGACGGCACGGTGCAGCTCGACGATGCCTACCTCGGCGGGGAGCGCAGCGGCGGCAAGGCGGGTCGGGGTTCGGAGAACAAGGTGCCGTTCGTGGCGGCGGTCTCGGTCAATGACCAGGGGCATCCGCAGTACGTCAAGCTCGCGCCGGTGAGCGGCTTCACGCTGGAGGCGGTGGGCCAGTGGGCGCAGGCGGCGCTGATGCCGGGAGCGCGGGTGGTCAGCGACGGGCTGGGGTGCTTCGCCGCGGTCACCAGCGCGGGCTGTCTGCACACGCCGATCGTGGTGGGGCAGCGCAAGCCGCGCGAGCTGCCCGAGTTCACCTGGGTCAACACGGTGCTGGGCAACCTGAAGACGACGTTGTCGGGTGCGTTCCATGCGTTCAAGTACCCCAAGTACGCCAGCAGCTACCTGGCAGCGTTCGCCTACCGCTTCAACCGTCGGTTCGACCTGCGCGAGTTGGTGGCTCGGCTCATCATCGATGTCTCGCGGTGCAAGCCTCGGGCTCAGCGGGTCGTTCGGGGGAATGCTGAGGATCGTTGCTAATCAGGACGGCGCTTGCAACCGGGCGATTCGATCAGGCCGATGCTGCGGTCGGATTCGATCAGCGCGATGCGGCGCTCGACGAGCGTCCGGTATTCAGCCGGCCAGCCTGACGGAATTTCTGTCACAGGCTGGATTCCAAGCCATTCGAACCATTTGGTCTGCAACTTGCCGGCGGCCATGCGGCGGGCCATCACGATTTCGAATGCTCGCTCACCGACATTTATTTCCGGTGGCGTTGATGTATCTAGGCGATCAGTTAACAGACCATAAAAGCTATAGCAACGCCAATCCATTTCCTCCTGCAGCGATACCATTTGACGACGCAGCGCAGCAGTTTCTTCACGAGCCGATTGCAATGTAGCTTTGGTTGGATCTTCTCCGCGAGCCAAGACCGCAGAAGGGGAAATACTAGAAATGCATTGCGCCAAATTATCTATACGGCGAGCCAGATCTACCGGGCGATCAGTAACTAGCGGAAATTCAGCAACCTTTGTCGAATTGAAGGCGTAGAAATCATGCCATTTCTCATCTTTACTGCTTCCACCACCCGGCCCGCCTTTGTTGTGACAGACCTGCTGAAACCAAAAACACGCCACCGACGAATTCAGCAGCCCGAGCAGCTCCAAGTGCTCGTCTTCCGTGGCGCCGGCGGGCAGCTTGATCACCGGGGCAGTACGGTTGAAGACCTTCCCGCCACGGTCAAGAACAAAGTGGTTGTGCGTAGAAATATCTGCAAAAGTTATACCAAGAGAATTTTTATATCGAATTGGAAAAAACATCGAGTGCTCATACCAACGCAAACCTCTATCTTCGATGTAATTTCCGAAATCCTTTCGCTCTTTCAATAGTCGACGATATAACCAAAAATGACGGTCAATCGATTGTGGAAAATTATCCAACACTATGGCCGTTTTTTTGTCATATGGGAATATAGTTGCTATTTTTGTATTAACGATATGATCGCGAACGTGCTCACCCTCTACCAGAGGTATCGTGATACATGCAAGATTGTTTCTAGAAATCCATCCGGCATCAACTGAAAAAACATTGTCTTCGCCTGTGTGAGTTGTCCTTCCAATTGAAGAGCAAACGTCGGCAAGGCGAAGAGTATTTAAATCCTCAAGGTGTTCTAGGAGATCAGCAGCACCGCCGCCTCCAATACTCCAAGGGTGTTTGCCAAACGTTGCCCGCGACGTATCCGCCACGCTGACGAAATCACTTTCGCTGCCCGCCCGGTCCATCTGCCCGACGATGGCGCTCCAGACCAGACCATGCGCGGGATCGTCCGGCGTGGACGGCTCGCCCTTGATGCCCATGACCGTGCGGACCTCGCCCGCGACCGGCGCCCGGTGGCGGCCGAACAGGATCACGGTCGGCGTGCCGTGGCCGGGGATGTAGGCGCCCGAGGTATCGACCACATGCGTCAGGTCGAGACGTGGCAACACCTCTTCAATCAGCTTCGAGCCGAATTCGCGCTTCATGAACGAGTTCGCCGTGATCAGCCCGACAAACCCCGCCGACTGCCCATCCCGCCCCGTCACCGCCAGTTCAAAGAACCGCTCCGTGAACGGCGCCCCGAGCGAATACTTCATGTGGCAACTGGCGTACTTCAAGCGATACGCCTTGTTCAGCGCCGCATCCTTGACCACGATGTACGGCGGATTGCCCACCACCGCGTGGTACTGCCGCCCGAGGATCGCCTGCACCTGCGCCAGATCCTCGCTCGCATAGGCGTGCGCCAGCCCCGTGTCGGCGTGCGCCTCGGCCATGTCGAACAGATCGCCCGTGCCCTTGGCCCCGAAGCGCGTCCCGTGCAGCAGGCTGTCGCCGATCGCCACCGGAATCCTGAAATCCGGCGCCTCCGCCAGCCGCGCGCACCCGCTCACCCGCAAGGCCGCCACCAGCAGCCGGAACCGCGCGATCGCCACCGCGAACGGGTTCAGGTCGACCCCCGCCACCGCGTCCAGCGCCCGCTGCGCGACATCGCGCACATTGCGCCCCGGCTCCGCCTGCGCCCACGCCCGCACCAGCCGCTCGAACCCGCCCAGCAGAAAGTGCCCCGAGCCGCAGGTCGGATCGATCATCCGCACCGCATGCAACCCGAACTCCCGCAGCGCCGGCGTCAGCGTGCGGTCCAGGATGAACTCCTCGACGAACTCCGGCGTCTGCAGCAGCGCATACCGCTTGCGCGTCGCCTCCGACAGGTCCTGGTACAGATCGCCCAGAAAGCGCGTGTTCCACTCCGCGTCGGTGAAGTCATGCACCAGCGCCCCGGTGTCCGGGTCCACCTGCTGCCAGAACTGCAGCAGCCGCTGTGCCTGCGCCCCGCTCAGCCCCAGGCGGAACACGGGGTTGTGCGCCTCGTCAAAGAACGTCTGCAAACCCGGCAACTCCCCCGCCTCGCGGAACGCGGCCAGCAGGTAATCGCGGTCGGTGTGCAGCGGCTCGGCGCGGAAATACGCCTCGTGCCGGTCCCGCGCCAGCGTCAGCCGGTCCGTCTGCGGCGGCCCCGCCAGCCACGGCCGCGCCACCAGCCCGTTGTCCTCGATGAAGCGCAGGAACACGCCGCTCAGCAGCCAATGCCCCCCCGCTTGCGTGATCACCGCGTCGGCCCAGCTCTCGAAGGTCTCGGCCGTGCGGTCGGCCACCCGCGCGGCGTCCCACTCGGCGGTGAGGTCCGTGCGCAGGGCGTGGTCCTCGGCGATGCGCTGGCGCAGGTCGTCTTCGGTGAGCTTGAGCTGGCGGGTCAGGTCGGCCAGCAGGCGTTGGGCGTGGATCATGGTGGAAAGCTCCCCTGTGTACTTGCTTGCTTGTTCGTTCGTGTGTGGCGTGGGTCAGTGCGGTGTCCGCGTCCAACCCCCACCCCGCCCCGTCATCCTCGCGAATGCGAGGACCCACGCACGCCCCGACGGTGGCCGCGTGCGTGGGTGCCCGCCTGCGCGGGCATGACGGAAAGGGGGCGCTTCATGTCGGCGTGGCGGCGCGGTGCTGGTTCTCGATCCACGCTTGCGGCAGCGCGACCGTGTGGCCGTGCTGCAGGTGGTTGACCAGCGGCACCGGCTGGCCATCGACCATCGGCAGACCGGTGCGCGACGTGGGCAGCAGCAGCCACGCGCCGGGTGTGCGCCCGGGTCGGCCGGCCGCCTGCTCCAGCTCGGTGACCAGCCCCATCAGCCCGTAGCGCGCCAGCAGCCCGACGTTCACCACCAGCCGCGGCCCCGGGCTGTCCAGCAGCGCCGCCCGCAGCCCCGGCAGCGTGCGCTGCACCAGGCGCTGCAGGTTGAGCCAGTCGCGCGTGGTCGGCTCCGCCGCATCGGCGCGCAGCACGACCGACCAGTCCACCCGCGCCGCCGCCGCCTGCGCCTTCAGCGCCGCGAGCAGCAGCGCATCCACGCTCAGCCGCTGCAGATCGCCCGGCTCCGTGCCACCGAATCGGCGCAGCAGCTCGGCCTCGGCCCGCTGCGCCAGCCGCGGCGCGGCGGTGAGCACCAGCAGCCCGCCCTGGCGCCGGCTGCGCTGCAGGCGCGCCTCCACCTCGGCGGCGTCGGCCAGCAGCGTGTCGTCCAGCGCCGCCGCGCCGTGGCTCAGCCGGGTCGGCAGGCGCGAGAAGGCGGTGGTGAGACCGGCCGTGGCGCCCCGGCCGAGCAGGGCGCTGCAATAGGCGCCCTCATGCCCGGCGGCCGTGGCGTCCCAGTGCAGCGGCGCGCCAGCTTCTTCGAGCAGCCGGTCCAGCGCCGGCCGCTCGGGCAGCGCCGCCGCCTCGGGGTAGCGGCCCCGCACCCGCGCCTGCAGATCCACCGCCCGCAGCTCCCGCACACCCACCAGCGCGCCCAGCGACTGCCGCAGCGCCTGCAACGCGGACATGCCGCGCGGATACAGCTCCTGCCGACTCGACAGCGCCGCCCGCCGCGACGCCGACGCCGCCAGCCGCAGCAACCGCCCGGCCGGCAGCACCAGGGCAGCCCCCGCCGCCGCCACCGACCCCGGCCCCTGCAAGCCCACCGGCAAGGGCACGCCTTCCAGCGTCTCCAGCACCCGTTGCGGCGGCAACAACGGATCGGCCGCCGCGCAAGCATCCGCCGCCGCGCCAAGCTGGCGCGCGTAGTCCGCCCAGGCCGCCGCGCGGGCGATCAGCGGCGCGCCGCCCGCGTGGTCGTGCGCCTCGAAGCGGGGCGCCTCCAGGTTCGACTCGGCCTCGACCGCCGCCCGCAGCACCGCCGTCGCCAGCCGCAGACGCTCCACCTCGTCCCGCGCCGCACAGCCGCGCAGGCTCAGCAGCGCCAGGGCGGCCTCCTGCGCGCTCATCACCTGCCCCTGGCTCACCAGCAGCGCGTCAAGCTGGACCCGCAGTTCGGTGAACGCCGGGGTCTTGAGCCAGCGCTCGCGGGCCTTGAGCACGGTGGTGGTCAGCGTGCTGCGCACGACGTCGCTCGCCTCGGCCGCTTCGCCCAGCGTCGGCCAGCGGCCCGCCGGCACCGCGTCGTCCAGCCCGAGGTAGTGGGCCAGCGCCGCTTCTTCCGGCCGGTCGTCCCCGGCCGGGCGGCGTGGCAGCAGCAGCGCGGCCAGCTCGTTGACGCTGACCGCGCCGTCGGCCGACTCGTCGGCGTCGTGCGCGGTGTGCCGACCCTGGGTCAGGTCGGGGCGCAGCCGGGCCAGCTCCTTGGCGGTGAGCCGGATCTCCTTGCGCACCCGGTCGCCCACGCCGCGCAGGTAGCGGAACTTGATCCGATCCACCGCCAGCAGCTCGCGCGCGTTGTGGACGCCCATGCGGTCGAGCACCTCCTGCGCCGCCGCGCTGTAGCCCAGCTCGGCCATCGTGGTGCGCAGGGTGACGGTCGGGGCCAGTGCGGTCAGCCCGGCCTGCGCATCGGGCGTGGCCGGGTGCAGCGTGGCGCGGGCCGTGAAGATCGCATCCCAGGCGCGCAGCATCTCCTCGGCGTTGTCGTGGCGTTCGCGCGGGTCGCGCCGCAGCGCGCGGGTGAAGAAGGCGCCCAGCCCGTCGCGCATGACCGGGTCGAACACCTCGCGCTCGATGGTGGCCTCGACCTCCAGCATGGCCGGCGAGGTCCGCCCGTCGCCCCAGACCGGCGGCTGGCCGACCGCCATCTCGTACAGCGTCACCGCCAGCGCGAAGCGTTCGGCGTACAGGTCCCAGCGCGGCGGCCGGCGCAGCGACAGGAAGGGATCGAGGTAGGGCGGCGTGCCGGCGGTCAGGTTGGTCAGCGGTGTGCGGCACAGCGAGAAGTCGAACAGCACGAGCTGCAGCTTGCCGGTGCGGGTTGCGCTGACGCCAATGTTCTCCGGCTTGATGTCGCGGTGCGCGACGCCCTCGCTCTCCAGGTGGTTCACCGCCTCGATCAGCTCGCGGCCGAAGCGCTGCAGCAGGTCCAGCGACAGCCGGCCCTCGTGGCGCAGCAGGGCCGCCAGCGTCTTCTCGCCCGCATTGCGCAGGAGCAGCGCGGTGCGCCCGGCGACGCTGAGCGTCTCGCGGTGGGCGACGATGTGCTGGTGGTGCAGCCGGGCCAGCACCTCGCCTTCGGCCACCAGCCGCTCGTTGTGCGCGACATCCAGCGCCACCTTGAGCACGAGGTCTTCGTCACTGCCGTCGCGCCGCACCAGCAGCGCGTCGCTGGACGATCCCCGCCCGAGCCGCTTCACGACGCTGAAGCCGCCCTCCAGCCGGTCGCCCGTGCTGGCCGACGAGGGATCGATGGTGGCTTCGGGGTCGGGCGTGGTGAGCGCGTCCTCGACCTGGTCCAGGTCATCCAGGAAGCCTTGCACGGTGTCGTAGCGTGCGAAGACATCCGGGCAGGTGGCGTACTGGATCAGCTCCTGCAGCTTCGCGGTGCAGCCGTCCATCACGTCCGACAGCCGCAGGCCCTGGCCGATGCGCAGCTTCTCGTCGAGCGCGAGCACGGACTCGGCCGGCGGCTGGCCGCTGAAGACGAGGTAGGCGATGCAGCCGAGCGAGAACACGTCCAGGCTGGGGCCGTGGGCCGGGTCGCCGCGGGTGGTTTCCGGGGCGAGGTAGACCAGGCCGGGGTCTTCGACGTAGTCCTCGACGTGGCGGGTGCCGGTGGTGTGGTGCAGGGTGTCGGGGGCGCCCGCGTCGGCGCCGCTGGAGGCGTTGCGCGAGGCGGTCTGCCAGTTCGTCAGCCGCAGCGTCAGCGCGCCGCCCTCGGCACCCGGCACACCGTGGACGAGCACGCTCTGCGGCCCGAGCGCGCGGTGGACAAGGCGCTTGCCGTGGGCGTACTGCAGCGTCTCGGCGAGGTCGCGCACGAGCTGCAGCCGCTGCGTCAGCGTCAGGCGCGCGCCGTGGTCGCGCACCAGGTGGTCGAGCCGCACCGCGTCAGGGTCGTGCTCGAACAGCAGCGCCGGGCCGAGTTCGGTGTCCTTGTAGTCCTTGGCCTTGAGGATGCCGGGATGCTCGATGCCTTCGAGCACCTCGAATTCCCGCCGCGCCTGCCGGGTCCGCGCCGCGCGGGCCTCCGGGCTGGACGCGCCGGCCACGGTGTAGATGCGCACGCGGCGGTGGATGGTGTCGATCGAGACATGCTGCGCGGCCCAGTCCTGGAAGCCGTCGCCCTCGGCCAGCAGCGCGCCGAGCTGGTAGTCGCCGACCTGGCGGTGCTTGTTGGACGGGCGGATGCCGGCTTCCTTCAGGGCGCGGTCGATCGCGCGGGCCTGCTGCGTGTCGATCGGGCTGGCCAGCGGGAGCGCGGTGGTGGTGATGCCGCGGGTCAGCGCCGCGACGATGCCGGTATCGTCCGGCGTGCCGGGGCGGCCCTGCTGGAAGGTACCCAGGCGGGCGCGGCTGTCGAGGCGGCAATCCAGGCTGGTGGAGGACAGGAACACCGCCGGCTCGACGAACGGCAGGCGCATCTTGGCCTTGACGACCGCGGGCTGGCGCCGCAGCAGGCTGGCCAGGCGCTTGGCCTTGCGGTCGGCCAGGATCAGCGGGTTGTCGGTGGTGAGCACGCGGCCGTCGGTGGTCCAGGTCCAGGTGTGGACATCGCCAGCCAGCGTGCCGGGCCGGCTCTTGATCTCGACCACGAACAGCCCGGCGCCTGAAAGCACCAGCGCGTCCACTTCGCAGACCTTGCCCTGGTCGTCGATGAACTCGAAGTTGGTCCAGACGTGCCACGGGTCGCGGTCGGGCAGGTGGGCGCGCAGCCAGTCCAGCGCCTCGCGCTCCCACGCGAAGTTCGATGCGGCGATGACGTGCCAGCGGGCGGCGCTGAGCGTCATGCGGGGCCTCGCTCGGTGGGGTGGGGGCGTGTCGGGGCGCTTGCTTGAACGTGCTCCAGCAACTCACCCACGCTGCAGCGGAACAGCTTGCACAGGGCCTCGATCGTGGACAGATCGACCCGGGTGGCCGTCTCGCGGTACAGCGCGGCGATGGTGCTGCGGTTCAGCCCCGTCAGGCGTGCAACATCCGAGATCCGCAGCTTGTCGCGGCCCATGAGGGTGGAGAGGTGGCAGCGCAGCATCGGGGGGACTGTTTTGGCATGTGCGGTGGCGGGGTGGTGCGCAGGATAGCAAAACAGGGGGTCTATGTGTCCAAGGTGTCCCCGGCAGAATGAAAGAGTGCGCAGCCGCCACCAAATCTTGTGCGGGTTTTGCCCCCTGTGTCTTATTTCTGCGTGGCAGATACGCCTGAAAAAAGGCATGTGTAGACCATTGATCACGCGATAGACCAGTCAGCACTACCCAGTCTCCGTGGAGACGCTACGCCGGGCATGGAGAATGAAGGCGCAAGGGGAGTTCATGACCAAGAATGAAGATCTGGGCCCACGGGAGAACCCGTGGCTGACCCAACTGCTGTCGGCCTATCCAGGCGCACCGCACGGCAACAAGGAAACACGGGGGCTGGATTCTGACTTCGCTGTCCAGACCTACGTCCGTACTCGGCTGGATGACGTGCTGCGCGATGCCATCCTGTCCGGTGGTGTCCGGCTGGTAATCCTGTTCGGCAATGCTGGTGACGGCAAAACCGCCTTCCTGCAGAACCTGGCGCGCAGCCTGGGACGCACCGAGGTGCATTCGGCCGAGCAGATCTGGCAGATGACCCTACCCGACGGGCGCTGTCTGCAGGCAAACCAGGATGGATCGGCCGCCTGGCGAGGGCAACGAGCTGACGACCTGCTCGACCCCCTGCTCAAACCCCTCCAGAACGGCGACATGCCGCCCGATGCCGTGCGTATCGTCGCCATCAACAGCGGCAAGCTGCTGGAGTGGCTGGAACGGCAAGACTCCTTGTCGAGGATCGGTCAGCAACTCAAGCGCATGCTGATGGATGAAGGCACGACGCTCGACGAGCGCGTGCGCCTGATCGATCTGAACCAACGCTCACTCGTCGGCGGTTTCGACGCAGATGATGGGCGCTGGAGTACCAATTTCCTCGACACGCTGCTCGACCGCTTTCTCGACGGACCTGGAGAGGATCCTTGGGCGGTCTGCGGCGGTTGCAGCGCAGCCTCACGCTGCACGGCGCTGCGTTCGGTCAGGATGCTCAAGGACGATGCAAGCGGACCGCTGATCCGTCAACGCTTCACGCTTGCACTGCAGGCATGCCATCAGCGGGGCGAGGTTCACATCACCGCACGCGAGTTACGGGCCGTGCTGTCCTATGTGTTCTTCGGTGTGCACACCTGCAGCGACCTGCACCAGGCGCCCAGCCTGGTGCCTGACGGTTTCTGGCAACGCAGTTTCGATGCTGACAGCGCACATCGTCAAGGCGATCTGCTGGCTGAACTCGCCCGACTCGATCCAGCCCTGGAATGTGATCCCGACCAGGATCGGACGCTTCGACAGCATCCGCAGGTAGCCTCATCCCCTGCTGGGTTGGCCGAGGCCCGCCGTCGCGCCTGGCTGGGAGGCCTGGAGGACATGGATCCGACTGGCATCACGTTGACACATGGACGACATTTCGACCGTTTCCGGCGGGTGCGGATCATGAGCGCGCCGGAACTCCAGACGCTGACACAGGAGTTGTGCCTCGGCATCGCCCATCTCGAAGACCTGCCGACGCTGGCACTGGACAAAACCCATCTGGCGGCTGGTGTGCCCCTTCGAATTGCGCCGCGCACTCCCACCGAAACCGTTCTGTGGGTCAGCAAGCCCTGGGACCGTTTCCGGCTGGAGGCGGTGATGCCCGCAGCAGCGCTCGGACTGGAAGCCCTGCACACGCATGTGCGGTTGATCTATCGCGGTGAGCATGGCCGCGACGACGTCCTGGCCATGGGTCTGGAGCTGTTTCATCTGCTGCTGGAGTTGCGTGCCGGAGTGCAGTTGTCGGGCGTGGCACAAGAGGGCATCTTCGCCAACCTGGAGGTCTACACGCGGCGTCTGGCCAGTGAGGACACCCGCGAGTTGTTCGGCTGGCACCCTGGCGACGAGCACAGCTTGTTCCGCATCCGCGTGACGGCGGTGGATGGCGTGCAAACGATCGAACGCGAGGTGCTGCGATGAGTGCAGGAGAAAGGACCGTCAAGGCGATCGCAGAAGAAGTGCTCGGATCCCAGCGTGTGCGAGCGTTCTGGACGGCCAACCACTATGGGGTTCTGCCCATCGCGGCCCAGTCCTACGACATCGGGGCCATCTTGCCGGCGGTGCTGTACATGACCCGCTGGGGGCATCGCCGGGGCAAAGGACGCTTCGGCGCGACCTTCAGCCTGCAGGTCGACGACAAGCTGCAGGTGCCCACGATCAGCTCGGTGGCGAGCGCGCTCGAAGCGGCCACCGAGTCGCGTCTGAGCGGGTTTGGTGGCGAGATCGGGCGCGCGGTGCTCGGCGACCTGCTGCAGACCTGGTGCCTGGAAAACCGCAGCCACGCCACCGGCCACGACGAACCGGTGCAGCGGGTCTACCCGGCACATTACCTCGCGAGTTGGATCGACCTGCCAGGCACCATCGCACACCTGCGTCAGGTGCCCGAGATGCTGGTCGCGCTGCTCGCCGACCAGCCGGATGGGGAGTGGCTCGAAATCGGCCGCAACACAGCCGCCTTCCCGATCGGTGTGGCATGCACCGAGAACCCCTTGTTGAAAGTGTTCGGCCGACACATGGGTGTGCGCGGACGATTCGTGTCTGACGTGAGTGCCGACCGCTACGACGACGCTCAGGCGCACGATGCATCGATCGACGAACTGCTGATGGTCCGCCTGGCCGAGGCCTGTGGCGGTGCCCCTCTGAAGGCGCGGGGCAGCGATGGCAGCGACCGCATCGCCAACCGTCTTCCGCTGGCACGTCGGGCGGCCTCGGTCCTGCGCGCAGACCTCATGCAGTTCATCGGTCACCATGGCCAGACCATTCCCAGGCCACTGTTGATGCCGATGCTGGAGGCGGGCATTGCCCTCGGCCTGACACAGGTCATCCTGTCGACATCGGCACTGCTGTCGGACTGGGAGCGCAGCGGTCAGGTGCAAGCGCTTGATCAGCAAAGGCCCTGGCCCTTGTTTGTCGATGCCTCACAGGGCCAAGACAGGAGGCTGCGCGAGGTGTCGGAAATGTGCACGGGCGAAACCCTGCGGCGCCACGAACGCCTCGCGGTGACGATGATGGTGCTGCGGGTACTCGAAGACCGGGTGCGCGTCGACCGCAAATTGCGCGATCAACTCCCCACTGCGGACCGGGACAGCACCGCCCTGGTCAACCTGCTGGGTGACGTCCTGCATGAACGGCATCCTCGATCACAGGCCATCGCCGACGCGATCGACGAAGACGCGATGCGGCTGGCAGAAGCGCTGTCGCAGGAAGGGCAGGTACCCGACATCGTCGAGCGCTTGCGCGAAGGTCAGAGCCACCCGGCCATTCGGCTGGGAGAAGCGCTGTGTCAGCTGATGGGCGACAAGTTGCAACGCGGCAACCACGCACAAGCACTGGAATCGGCCCTGATGACCGACTCGCCACACGGCTTGGCCACCAAGCGTCGCGTCTATCGCGCCCAGCCCGGAGGTCATCGTGAGTCGCAGGATCTGCGGGCCGTGGTGCTACAGGCGCCGATGCTCGACTTTCTGGTGCATCGCTTTCTGGCCGATGGAGGCTCGATGCTGTCGCTGCCTGGTTTCCTGCGTCGCATGCGCGAGGACCACGGCCTCTACATCGACCAGCAGCCTCCAGGGCAGTCGATCTCGCAGCAACTGCTGGCGGACAACAAGCGCTTCCTAGAACGGCGCCTGCGCGACCTCGGCCTGCTGATCGGCGTCAACGATGCTGAAGGCATGAAACAGATCAAACCGCGCTACGACCGCGAAGTGAATACCCATGCTGCCTGACCAAGCCACACGATTGCTGACCCGTGCCCTCGGACGGTTGCTCGGCACGGCGATGCAGGCGAGCGTCTCCTATTTGCGCTGCCTGCCACCGGAGGTGTGCCGGGCCTTGGCCGCCGATCCATTCTTCCTGGTGCCGGGCTGGCGGATAGCCGTGGTGACCGATCAGATCGACATCGATCGGCGCTGCATCACCGCCGACCTGGCGGTGGCCTGGCGGGAGGAAAAAGGGGAGGCCACCCTGCTGCTGGTCGATCCGAGCAGTGCGGGGGCCGGCATGGACGGGATCTACAGCGCCGGACGGGAAATCAGCGAGAAGGTGCTGTTCGATGCAGCACGCGCTAGTGCGCGCGAGGATGTGCAGCGGGGCTACAAGACCCATGTCGACAAGGCCATGGTCAAGGCCCGGCAACTCAGCGGCCAACGCCATCTGGCCCCATGGCGCGAATTTGTCTATCTGTGCCGGGTGGTCACCGATCCCCGCCAAGCGGGCCTGGCGCTGCATGAACTGGGGCTCTGGCCAGTCGCATCCAGTGGCCGACCTGACGACGAAGACCTCGACAAGGCCGCTCGCCTGACCGAACGGTTGCTGCCGACGCAGGGTGCACGGTTGTCGCCCGAGCAACGGGTCGCCGCGCTGCGGCTCGACGCCACGCAGTCCGAGACGGAAAAAACGCTGGTCCGTTACCTGCGCGAGGTGCAAAGTCTGTCGCGCATCGAAGCGATGGCGCGACTGGCCCCGCTCGACGACCTGCAACTCAATCGGATGCGGCCCCGGCTGTTCGTCGACAGTGAGCTGGCGGCAGTCGAATGGGTCAGTTGGCGCGCCAGGAACCGCAAGCCGTACAAGTGGTCGGGCCTGAGCCTGAACGACGATGACCGGCTCGAACTGCTGCTGCAGACAGAAAACGAGTCGGCGGCCTCCGGCGCCCGGCTGGAAGTGCGCTGGCAGGTCGTACCGGAGGATCTGCCCAAGGGCAGCATCGACTACGTCATCGAGATCCGCACCGACCACGACGTGCTGGCGGAAAAGCGCGTCACGCACAGTGGCAAGACACCCCAGAAGGTGGTGTTCACGCAGGACGACTTCGCCGCCGTCGAGAGCGATGCCTGCTTCGAACCACAGGTCGTGATCCGCGTGCTGGGCGATCGCCCTCAACAGATCGTCAGCCCGGAAGACTTCATCCTGCGCTTCGGCCGCAGCGACCAGCCGGTGAAGGCCTCGGCAGGCAAGACCTTCGAGACGCTGGCCCTCGCGGTCGCCCATGTCGCGCCGAATGCCGACGTCTTCAAGACCATGGCCCGGGAGCCTGGCAACCCGGCGTTGTTCAGCGAGGATGCACGCGGCTACATCAGTTGCCGATGGGAGGGGAAATCGGGCAAGGTGTACAGCCCGCCACTGATCAGGCGATTGGCTCGGGACTGGATCGAACGGGGAGGTCCGATCGGACGCTGGCGCCTGAGCGTGCGAGCCGACGGCACACCCATCGGCACCGAAACCTTTGTGTCCATTGATGCCGAAACTGATGTCAGTGCGCTGACATTGGCCTCACGACGCCTGGCCCATTGGATGAGCAAGGCCCATGGTCCGATCGGCGTGCTGTACGACGATGATGCTGTGCCGGGACTGAGCGAATACGTGAATGCGGCGCGGCAGACCTGGAAGACAGGGACGCCTGAGTTGACCCTGATGCACACGCTGGAAGTGGTGTCGGCCACGGGCACCACTTTGGGTCTGATCGTGCTGCCCACCCACCCACTGCGCGTGGCCTGGCAGCAAAGCTTCGACGCCATGGTGCGCCACCACCGCTATGCCGAAGGACTGCCCGCTGCCAAGATCGAGCGTCTGCTCGCGCCGGTCACGGGTGCGCATTACCCGGCTTTCCTGCCTGGTCTGGAGGTGGGACAAGGATTCGTGTTCGCCGATGTCCTGGGCTTTCACGCTGTCGCCCTGGCTGCTGCCAATGATCCTGAACCCAAGGCCACTGTCGCGCTGCTCGGTCGCCTGGTCGGTGGTGACGAATCGATCGCGCCGACGGTGGGACGTGCCGCGGCCCAGGCGCTGGGCGCCGAAGTAGGGCGCTACTTGCGGCTGCACCCGTCCTATCGACGCATTCGCTTGCACGCTCTCCAGGTTGGTGACGCGATGCCGGTCGCCCGTGCCTTGAGCCATGCCCTGCAGGAGGTGCAGATCGAAGATGTGGACAGCGATGAAGCCTGGCCAGTGTGCTTCGAGCTGGATCTCTATGGGGGGCCGGGCACAGGCCGTTTTCTGGCCAAACTCAACGAACGCAGCCGCACCGGGGCGGCTGGCATCACGGAGGTGGACCGTCGCCTGCTCGACAGCGTGCACCGACCTGGCGGTGTGAGGTTGCCACGACTGCAGTGGGCCAGGCGCTCGGCGGAGCGCCCGAGCACGGCCGCGCACATGTGTCTGGCTTTCGATCTCTTCAAGGCCCGCCTGGAGACACGTCCCCGCGCCAGCCTGCCGCCTACTGGTGTGCTCGAAGCACACGGCCTGATGCTGATGCCCACCCGCGAGTTCAACGCCACCGCACAGCAGCCCCGCTGGATGAGCTACATACCGGCCAAGCCCGAAGGAGAAAAGCACCCGGTCACGCGTGTGCTGACCGAGCGCCAGGTCCTGCTGCACAACGCGGTGCTGCAAGCTGTGGCGCGCCAGCTGGGCGGAACCGTCGACGACTGGCCCGTGCTGGTCACCGATGCAGATGCTGTCCATGCCGGCTTGCTGGAGGAGATGCACCACCTGTGCGACTGGGTCGTGACCTCCGATCGCAATGCCGGCATCGAATACTTCGATTCACCGCTGGAGCTGCCGCGGGTCTACGAGGCCTACATCATCGATTGCGTGCCCGAGCGCGATGACCTTGGCTTCACCCAGCTGATCACCTCGACCAGCCGGCTCGACGAAATCCAGCGCCTTCTGGGCCGGGTGTTGCAAAAGATGGGGTTGCAGCCGACAGCACAAGCCTGCAGGTTTGTGCTCGATGGCCTGAAATCGATCAGCGGTCGCCTGGCCCTGCGCCTTGCGGGTGATGGCCGAACGGTCGAAGAAATGGTGGCGCTGGCACTGACCCGGCATCGACTGGCGCTAGACGGCACGGGTCTGTCCCTGCAGGATGGCTTCCTGATCCCGCTGGATGATGTGCCCGAACTGTTCAGTGATGTCGGCACGCCAGCGAACCGCTCGCGGCGCGCCGATCTGCTGCATGTCACGGCGGCGCGCCGTGGTGGGCTGAAGTTGACCTTCATCGAGGTCAAGTACCGCCGTCGGCTTGATGCGGCACAGTCCGACGAACTGGCCGATGAGATCGAAGCCCAGCTTGATGCGTCGTGCCGGCATTGGGAGCGGCTGTTCGGCATGGCCACGTCGATGCTTGAAAAAACCGTGCATCGAGCCTGGCTGGCGCGGGTGCTGCGTTTCTACGCGCGCAAGGGACGACGCCATGGATTGCGCGACCCTGCCTGGCAGGTGATCGACCGAGAAATCGACCGTATGGTCAAGAAGGAATCCGATCCCCCTGCGTTGTCAGATCTCGAACGGCGGGCCTACATTTTTTGTCCGGAATTGAACGATGGTCAAACGCTCGGCGTCGACCACGGCGGCGGGGCACAGATCCAGATCTTCGGTCGCAGCATCGATGCGGCAGCGCTGGTCACACTTGAAGCCTGTGCGCCGAGTACCGTTC
Source organism: Sphaerotilus montanus (assembly GCF_013410775.1). Classification (NCBI taxonomy): domain Bacteria; kingdom Pseudomonadati; phylum Pseudomonadota; class Betaproteobacteria; order Burkholderiales; family Sphaerotilaceae; genus Sphaerotilus; species Sphaerotilus montanus. The sequence goes on from NZ_JACCFH010000002.1 coordinate 219,268, forward strand.
GACCCCGAACCATGGGCGATCCAGCGATGGTTGAGAGTGACGCGGAAAGCCGTACCAGTGCATGCGAGGTGGCGATCGAATCAATGGATGATGCGCTGGCACCGCCTTCGAATGAGGCGGCCACAACACCGGTTGGGGCATCGACGATGGATTCAGATCCGACCGAGTCGTTGGCATCGCTGCGCCCTGCGCCGATTGCCGAGTCCACGAATCCACCCCGTGCCGACATCGTTCTCGGGCACAGGCAAACCGATGCCTCCGAACTGACCTGGTTGCCCAGCATCCGCAGCAATCCACACCTGATGATTCTGGGGTTGCCTGGCATGGGGAAAACCACCTGCCTGATCAACCTGTGCATCCAGTTGCAGGAGCACCAGATCACGCCGATCGTGTTTTCATACCATGAGGACATCGATGAGAAGCTTGCCGAGCGCATCAACAGTGGCTTGCTGGAAGTCAAGTTCAATGGCCTGGGATTCAATCCGATGCGTGTCGATCAGGACACGCCACATGCCTTTGTCGATAACGTCACCACCTTGCGCGACATTTTTTCCACCATCTTTCCGGACCTCGGCGATGTGCAGCTTGGCCGGTTACGCGAGGCCCTGAAGGCCAGCTACCAGGCTTGTGGCTGGGCCATCGGTCAGCGAGGCAAAACGCCGCCGTTTCGCGCTTTCTACGACCTGTTGAAGGCCGACCCCAAACCCGAGCGCGGTCTGCTGACGAGACTGAGCGAACTTGACGATTACGGATTCTTTGATCGTGTCGAAGGGGCTCAGTCCTTGCTTGACCAACGCCGGTGTGCGCTGGTGCAGATTCACGGCACGCAAAACGAAGTGCTCCAGCGGGCCTTCTCCACCTTCGTGCTGCACAACATCTACCAGAACATGTTCAGGCGTGGGCTGCAGTCCGAGATCACGCATGCGATCGTTTTCGACGAGGCGCATCTCGCTGCAGGTCTGAAGCTGTTGCCAACCATGGCCAAGGAATGTCGCAAGTACGGCATCGCCTTCGTCGTCGCGTCACAAGAGGCGAAGGACTTTGATCCATCGCTTTACAGCGCGATCGCGAACTACCTGACGCTGCGACTCAATGAGACGGATGCTCGCCAGATGGCCAGGATCTTCACCACCAGCGAGCGGGTAAAAGACTGTGCCGACGACATCAAGCGCATGGCCAAGTATCACGCGATGTACAACGGTGAAGGCTCACGTCGGCCGGTGGTGATCCGGTTGTTGGCGTGAGATGGGTTTGCAGACATCAGGACATGGTTACCTCAACGAGGCGATCACGCCTGTCAACGGCGTGAGGCAGGTCGACTTGGCCAGTCGGCCGCGTCAGCATGGCCGTGCAGCACGTCACCCGATCAAGACAGCGCCCGCATGACGGCCTGGGGTTCCCGCTCGATCAGGTTCAGCAGCACCAGCGCTGCGCCCTGTGGCCGGCGATCGCCGCGCTCCCAATGGCGCAGGGTCGCCACCGAAAACCCGAACCGTGCCGCGAACTGGTCCTGGGTCAATCCCAGCCGCGCCCGCACGGCGGCCACGTCCACAGCGGTCGGCTCATAGATCTTGACGCCTGTGGCCTCGCCCCGCGCGTGGGCCGCCGCTTCCTTCAGCCCTTGGCGAATGCTCTCGAATGCTTTGCCCATGAGGGTTCTACCTTTCAAACCAGATTTGCACCAGAAGATCAACCAGGCCGGCCAACTCGTTGCATTCGGCCCGGGTCAGGTTCGCCCGTTCGTTCTTGGCGAACATCGTCAGCAGGTACAGCGGCATGGCGTCGCTGTGAACGTAGTAGATGACGCGCACACCCCCGCTTTTGCCGCGCCCGTCGCGTCCCCATCGCAGCTTGCGCACGCCACCTGTGCCTTCGATCAGATCGCCGGCCCGAGGGTGTGCAGCCAGGTACAGGATCAGATCCCGGCGATCGTCATCGGACAGCAGCTTGCCGGCTCGCTTCTGGTATTAGGGCAGTTCGGCAATGGTCAGCATGCATGGATTGTAATCCATTGGATTAGTATCATGCACCGACTCGCCACGTCATGACCTGCCCTGTTGGCAAGGCACAAAGCGCTGGCGAACCAGGGGCCATACCGTTCGCGAGGGCTTGACCTCAGCGCTTGCGCGGAAGCGCCCGCATGCCCCGTACGAGGTCCGCCGCCTGCGCCTTCACGTACACGGAGGTCACCCGCAGGTCCGCGTGCCCCAGCAGGCTCTGCAGGACTTGCGGCTGCATCTGCTTGATCGCCTCGTTGGCGAAGGTGTGGCGCAGCCAGTGCGTCGAGGCCCGGGTGAACTCGGCCGCCGGTGGCGCCCCTTCTCGCGTGGCCGCTTCGTTCGCGACGTCCCTGAAGAAGCGCCGCAGCAGCCCGTAGATCGCCGAGCGCTCCAGCGCGCCGTACCGATCGGCCTGCGCGGGGCGCTCCCGGTCCACGAACGGCACGCCGCGCGCGTCCATATCCCGCCTCGGCGGCGGTCGCCGCAGGATCCCGATCAGTGGCCGCCACCCCTGCAGGTGTTCGGCACGCAGGGCGTCCTGGAGCGCGTTGCCCATGGACCCCGATGCCTCTGCCCCTTGGTCGCCCGCTGCCATGCGCTCGCCCGCGGCCGTGGTCGGCAGGCTGTTGGGCACCTGCACCCGCTTGACGGCGTCCTCGAACCCTACCCCCGCAGCGTCCATGTCCGCGTGGTGCCGCTCCATCAGCGCCCTGATGTCGTCGAACACCATCACCGTGCGCAGCTTGCCACCCTTGCCGATCACGTCCAGCAGCCACGCGGGCTCCCCGTCCACCAGCTCCTGCCGCAAACCCTTCATCCGGGTCGTCGCCAGCTCCGACAGCCGCAGCCCCGTCGTGCTCGCGAGTTCGAGCAGCAACTGCAGCCGCCGCCGCGCCGGCGTGTCCGGCCGCTCCCGCAGCACCGCCATCGCGAACGACCACTGCGCCTCGTTCAGCGACCGGCGTACGTCGATGCTGGGTTTCACCAGCCCCAGCGTGCGGCCCAGACCGGACATCGCGTTGGCGCGCAGGTAGCCCTTGTCGTGCATCGCCGCGAACAGCCCGCCGAGCACCGCGAACTCGTGGCGCTGGCTGTTGCGGCCCAGCGGTCCCCGGAACGGTCGCCATGCGGCGTCTTCCCGGCGCACCTTGCGTGGCTGTACCCAGTCCGGCGGTGGCGCGGTGACAAACGCCTGGTAGGCCTGCAGGTCCGGCTCCTGCAGCGACGACAGCGCCTTGCGCCGCACCTGCAGGCACCAGCGGTAGAACCGCTCGGCGATGCGGGCGTAGTCGCGCCGGGTCTGGCCCTGGTAGCGGCTCAGCCACTGCTGGATGGCCTGCACGTCGGTCTGTGCGCCCCAGACGTTGGTGTCGGACGCGCGGAAGAGGCCGTCGCGTCCGGAGAGCGTGTCCGGGAGGGCCACGTCCATGACCGGGATCGCGACCGGCATCAGCGGATCCGTGCCACTGGCCGGATCAGCTAGGTCCGTCACCGGTGCCCGCGTCAGATCGCGCTGGCGCAGCCGTGCGAGGTCGCTCTCGGGCCGCAGTGCCGAGTCCCGAATCGCCTGGTCCCCCTGCTGCGCGATGGGCACGAGCCACGCCACGAGCCGCGCGGCGCGCACCGCGCCCAGTCGCGACACCGTGCGGTGCCAACGAAAGCCCTGCAGGTTGATGTACCGCACCAGGTCGCCCAGCGACTGCACCCCTACCCGGGCCAGCTCGCGCGGCAGGCCCGCACCCAGCCAGAACCCGGTCTCGTCGTCCAGCCGCGCTTCGCGGGCCAGCACGCGCTCCAGGGTGGCCAGCGCTTCGATCACGGTGCGGCGCTGCGCCGGGGTCAGGCGTGGGGTCACCTCGGGGTGAGCGGTCTCGGACAGGCGGGCGTGGACCGTGGCCGAGAGGGCAGGGGCGGGCTCAGGGGAGAGGGCGGGCATGGATGCCGACGCCGACGCTGGCGGTGCGTGACCGAACACCTCCCCATAGAGGTCGATCCACTCGGCCTGGGTATAAAAATCTTCGTCGATACCCGAGGCGCCGCACTGCGCGGACCGCCAGTCGTCCAGGGAGGGGGCGGCAGAGGTGGCGGCGGTCAGCGGCAAGGTGTCTCGCCGTGACCCTCGTGCGGGCACGAAGTCCGGCAGCGCGCGCAGCGCTGGCAGCGCCACCGCCAACTCGGCCGCGCACACCTGCCGTGCCCCCGCGTGCTCGATCGCCTCGACCACCTGGCGCAGGCGGCTGACAAAGTGCCGCCGGTCGCTCGGGCCGCCCGAGAACGCGAGGTAGCGCGTCCAGGCCTGCTCCAGCTCGACGCCATCGAGCAGCGCGCGCAGGAACGCGAAGTGGTGACGCCCGAGGTGGCCCGCGTGTTCGTGCAGCAGCTTGGTCTCGGTGCCGCGTGGACGGCCGCGTGGGCGGTTTGGCGTCACGATCACCCGGCGAGGGTCTCGACCTCGAAGCCCACGATGTTGCGGTCGACTCGGCTGAACTCCACGCCGATCAGGTGGATCGACTCACCCCGGCCGCGGTACTTGTCCGCATAGCCCCGGTCGCGGATCTGCGCGAGGGCCTTGCCCTGGGGCACGAGTTCCACCACCTTGAACTCGAACACCCACACCGCCCCGCCCGCCAGCACCGTCATGTCGATGCGGCCCTTGTTCGTCGAGTCCTCGACCCGGATATCGAGCCCGAGCGCGGCGAAGTGGCTGTAGAACACGCTGGCCCAGTAGCCCTCGAACTGGGCAATCGGACTGTTGCGGTACCAGTCGTTGGGAATGCTGGCGAAGAAGGCGTGGAACAGCTCGCGCAAGGCCGCCACGTCACCGGCCTGCAGCACGCGCCACAGTCGACTGATCTGCGCCTCGGAGGCGGCGGCGTCGCCCATGTAGCGCTTGAGCAGGCTGTCGTTGAGGCTGGCCTCCACCTCCAGGTTCGGGTACTTGAGCGTGAACTCCATGCGCCCCGGAATGGCACGCACCTGGCCGATGGTCAGGTAGCCGGCCTGGAACAGCAGGGCCTCGGGCTGCATCGTGTCCACGTCGAAGGTGGACAGCAGGGCCTCGCTGGCCACGATGCGACCCAGGTCCGGGGTGAAGATCCGGCGCTCGGCCAGCAGGTTGACCAGGAAGGTGGGCGTGCCCGTCTCGAACCAGTAGGGGTGGAACTCGCGCCGGTCGAACAGCCGCAGCACATCGAAGGGGTTGTAGACACTGGTGCCGCGCCAGTTGTAGCCGTTGTACCAGCGCCGGATCTCCTCGCGGTCCAGCCCTGGCAGTTCTGGTGCGAAGACGGTGTCGATGTCCTCATCGGTGTAGCCACACAGCGCGCTCCAGCGCGGGTCCAGCGTGATGTCGACCAACTGGTTCAGGCCCGAGAAGATGCTGACCTTGCTGAACTTGGACACCCCGGTCAGGAAGACGAACTTCAGGTGCGGATCGGCCCCCTTGAGCACCGAGTACAGGTTGCGCAGCCCGTCGCGCATCTCCGCAGCCCTGGCCGGATCGGTGAGGTTGTCCAGAATGGGCTTGTCGTACTCGTCGACCAGCACCACCGCCGGCGCACCCAGCGTCCGGTGGGCCTGCTCGATCAGGTCGGCCAGGTCATCGGCCGTGTCGTCAGGGTCAATGTCGGTCGGACGGGGCAGACCCAAGGCGGCGCGATTGCGGCGCAGGTTGCTCTGGATGCGCCGGTCCAACTCAGCTCGGCTCTTCAGCATGCCATCGGCGAAGCTGATGCGGATGACCGGATGGCGCCGGGACCAGTCCCAGCGGGTCTCGGCGACCAGCCCCTCGAACAGCGCGCGGTTGCCCTCGAACAGTTCCTTGAACGTGTCCACCAGCAGGCTCTTGCCGAAGCGGCGGGGACGGCTCATGAAGAAGTACTTGCCTGAGTTGAGCAGATCGATCGCCAGGCCCGACTTGTCGACGTAGTAGTGGCCCTGCTCGCGGATCTCACGCAGATTCTGGATGCCGACGGGCAGCTTCTTGCGGGGCAGTGCGGGGGCGGCGGGGGTCATAGGGCAAGTGTAGTAGGGCGAGCCGCTGGCGAGACACCGCCCAAGCCGGGAAGTCGCGCCGAGCGTGCTCAAGGCCTGTCACGTCGGCTGGCCGGGGCCGTGCCGCCTCTGCGGGGCTCAAAAACCATCCCTGTCAATCCGCCAGGTACGCGATGAACCAATTTTTCTGACACCCTGAGAATGTTTATTATCAGGGCGTTAGTTAGTGATGAAAAATGTCGGCGCCAGGCGTAGCCCCGCTCACGCAACTGAATTTGATGCTGCTTTGCAAGACAATTTGATGCTATCGACGCCGGGCAGCCGCAGATGGCGACCTTGCGCGGCCTCATGGTGCCGCGACACCGCCATGACGCCAGCACCGACGGCATTGCCACAACCCGCGCCGTCAGCCTGCAAGTCATTGAATTCACGGCAATTCCTAGGGTCAGGAGGTGTGGGCGCGCCTCGGTGAGTTCGGCTGCACAGCCTGGTCGTTGGGGATCGGCCGGCACACCGGCTGCTGTGCATACCCAGTCCCTCGCGACCCGACAGCAAGCGTCAAATTTGCTTGAATCGCCCATCAAGCATCATTTTTACTTGCCAAGTAGCATCATCTTTCGGACGCGGTCTGGAGCCTACCTCTCTCTGAGGGTCGACCGTATCGATAGCATCAATTTCGCTTGTGCGAGCGATCTTACTTGTGCAAGCGAAGCGCACCCTCCCAGGTGCGCTCACATCACGCCTCAGGCAAAAACTCAGCCGACAGCACCTGCTCCATCGACCACGGGCAGTCGTCCGGGAAGTTGTCCAGTCCCGTTTCTTCGACCGCTTTGGTCACCGCATCAGACCATGTCCCTGCCAACCAGTCAGCATCGCTCAGCGACGCCTTGAGGCTGGGGGTCTGACGCATCGCCGCCGCAATGGCCTTGCGTTGCTCCTTGATCGTGCGGCTCCAACTGCTGCCTCGCCGGCCGGGTTGGTACTGCCACTTCAGGAGGTGCGCCAACAGGACTGCCATGCGGCTCGCCAGTTCGCGCTTTTCGCTCTTGCCCACGTCCTCGATCTCCTCGGCGATGTGCTCGATGTCGAGCGCCGAGAGCTGGCCCGAGCGCAACAGCGCGGCTTGCTCCATCGCCCAGGCCACCACGTCCTTCTCGTACGGCGTTCCCATTCGGGCCTCCTTCTGTCAGGTCCAAGCGCGCATTGTCGGCCATAGTTCAACTCCCGAGCGCCTGTCGGACCACGCCAGCGAGTTCACGCACCTGCGGCTCGTTGAGCATAGTGTTGTGGTTGCCCGCCACCCACTGTACATGCACCGGGAAATGCGCGTGGGGTTGCCAGTCCCACTGCGCGTCGTCGAGCAACCAGGCCGGTGTGTCGTGATGCCGATCACTTGCACGCAGCGCCCACACCGGTGCCTGTACCCTCGCGCCGGGCTGGTAGCGTTCGTGGTTGTCCTCAGCTGTTTCCCAAACCCGGAACAGCGTGCGCACCTGCTCGACCCCGACGCTGGCCGGTACGATCTGGCGTTGCCACAGTCGCTGCACGATGCACTGCCAGCGGCTGTCCTCGTCAGGCAGTGCCTCCAGCATCGCTTCGGGCAGGTCGAGTGACTGCTCAAAAGCGGCTTCTAGCGAATCGATGGCGTCCATCATCCGCTTCAGAGCAGAGCGGCCTCGGCGTTGCTGATATGCCTGCGCCGGCGTACTGGGCGTTGCATCAAGTAAGACAAGCTGCGCGACACATTGCCCCTGCTGTTCCAGTTGACGTGTCATCTCGAACGCTACACGTGCACCGCTGGAGTGCCCCAGCAGACGGTATGGTCCCTCGGGCTGGTGAGTGCGCAGTGCTGTGACGAGCTGGCGAGCGTGGGCCTCGACCGAGTCAGGCAGGCGCTCGCCAGGACCGATCCCCGGCGTCCTGCAGACCGAAGACGGGTTGCTCGGCGCCGAGGTGCCGCGCCAGGGTGTGGAAGTACAGCACCTGACCGCCGGCACCGGGCAGGCAGTACAGCGCCGGCCGGTGACCGGTGGGTTGAATCGGTACGACGTGACGGGGTAGATCGGCCTGCGGGGGGGCATCGAGATGATCGGCGAGCTGGGCGACGGTGGACGAGCGGAACAGCACCTTCAGTGGCAGTTGCTGGCCGAAATGCTGCTGCACGCAGGCCAGCAGTCGAATTGCCAGCAGGGAGTGGCCACCGAGATCGAAGAAATTCGCATCAATGCTGATCGGGCGCACGCCGAGCACCTGTTCCCACAGTCGGGTGAGGTGGACTTCAGTCAGAGTGCGTGGGGCGAGGTGATGAGTGCCGGAGACCTGATCAGGCTCGGGCAGTGCGCGGCGATCGACCTTGCCGTTGGGGGTCAGCGGCATGGCCTGCAGCACCGTGACGGAGGCCGGCACCATGTACTCGGGCAGGCGGCTCTTGAGCCAGACCTTCAGCTCGGACACTTCGACCGCAGCGCGGAGAATAACGTAGCCGGCCAGGGCCTTGACCCCCGCGCGCTCGCGCAGCACCGCCGCCGCTGCACTTACCGCCTCGTGGGCGCTGAGTGCAGACTCGATCTCACCGAGTTCGATACGGAAGCCCCGCAGCTTGACCTGGTGGTCAATGCGGCCCAGGTACTCCAGGTTGCCGTCCGGCAGCCAGCGTGCCAGATCCCCCGTGCGGTATAGCCGCTCTGTCTTGCCAAGGACGTCGGCGGTGATGAACTTCTCCGCCGTCAGCTCCGGCCGGTTCAGGTAGCCCCTCGCCAAGCCCGCTCCAGCCACATGCATCTCCCCCGCCACACCCGGCGGCACCGGGTTGAGATGGCGATCGAGCAGGTAAATGCGCAGGTCCGGGATGGCCCGTCCGATCACGCTCGATCCCCGTGTCACGCTGTGGCGGTCCAGCGCATGGTAGGTAACATGCACGGTCGTCTCGGTGATGCCGTACATGTTGACCAGTTGTGGCTGCACGTCGCCGTGCCGCTCGAACCAGGGCCTCAGGCTCGCAAGCTCCAGCGCCTCACCACCGAAGATGATCCACTTCAGTGAGAATCGTTCGAAAGTACAGGCGGTATCGGCTTGGATGAGCTGCAGGAAGGCCGAGGGCGTCCTGGTTGAGCACCGTGACCTGCTCGTCGAGCAGGAGCTGGCGGAACAGGTCGGGGCTGCGGCTGACCAAGTAGGGCACGATGACCAGGCGGCCGCCGTGGGCGAGAGCGCCCCAGATCTCCCAGACGGAGAAGTCGAAGGCGTAGGAGTGGAACAGGGTCCAGGTGTTGGTGGGGCCGAAGTGGAAACCAGGCTTCGGTGGCGGAGAATAGCCGGCTGATGTTGGCGTGGGTCATCAGGACAGCCCTTGGGGGTACCGGTGGAACCGGAGGTGTAGATGACGTAGGCGAGGTCGTGTGGCGAGGCCTGGCGAGAGGGGCGGGAGACGGGCTGGCCGGCCCAGAGGACGGGCTGGTCGAGCTGGAGCACGGCGGCCTGGCTCGGGGGCAGGCGATCGAGCACGGCGCTGTGCGAGAGCAAGACCGGCGCCTTGGAGTCCTGAACCATGAAGGCGAGGCGCTCTGGCGGATAGTCGGGGTCGAGGGGGACGTAGGCGCCGCCGGCCTTGAGGATGCCGAGCAGCCCCACGACCATCTCCAGGGATCTGGGCACGCAAAGCCCGACGAGGGTGTCGGGTTGGATGCCTTGTTCGATGAGGGCGTGGGCGACCTGGTTGGCTTGTTTGTCGAGTTGGGCGTAGCTCAGGGCCTGGCCCTCGAAGACCACGGCGGTGGCGTCAGGGGTCTGGTCCACCTGCCGCTCGAAGAGATCGACGACGGTGAGGTCCTGCGGGTAGTCGGCCTCGGTCCGGTTCCAGGCGAGGAGCTGCGCCTTGTCATCCTGGGTGAGGATGTCGATGGCCTGCAGCGGCGTGTCAGGCTGTTGCGGTGACGACTTGGAGCGCCTGCTCGAAGTGGCGGGCCAGGCGCTCGATGCGAGCCTGGGTGAACAGGTCGGAGGCGAACTCCCAGTGGCAGAGGATGCCCTGGGGGGTTTGCTGCGCGCTCAGGGTGAGGTCGACCTTGGCGACACTGCTGGACTGCTCGACCGGGGTGATCTGGAGCCCGTCGAGGTCGAAGTCGGCTGCGTCGTTGTTCTGCAGGACGAACATGACTTGGAACAGCGGAGCGTGGGCGAGGCTGCGCTCGGGGCTGAGCGCTTCGACGACACGCTCGAAGGGCCAGCGCCTGGCGGGCGAAGGCGCCCAGCGCGGTGTGGCGGACCTGCGCGAGCAGCTCGGCGAAGGGCTGCTGGGGGTCGAGGTGGCTGCGGAGGACGAGGGTGTTGACGAACAGGCCGACGAGGTGCTCGGTCTGGGCGTGCTCGCGGTTGGCCACGGGCGTGCCGACGCTGATGTCGGACTGAGCGCTGTGGCGGTGCAGCACGAGCTGCAGGGCTGCCAGCAGGGTCATGAAGACCGTCGCTCCTTGGGCGCGGGCGAGCCGCTCGACGGCCTGGCTCAGCGCGGCGTCGAGGGTGCGGGAGAAGCTGGCGCCGCGGTAGCTCTGCTGGGCGGGGCGGGGGAAGTCGGTGGGGAGTTCGAGCAGGGCGGGGGCGCCCTGGAGCTGCGCGACCCACCAGGCGAGCTGGGCGGAGGCGGCTTCGCTCGTGCTCCAGCGCTGCTGCCAGGCTGCCACGTCGCGGTAGGCCACGGGAAGAGCGGGCAGGGGCCGCAAAGCCGGGCCTCGCCCGCACGAGCGAGCGGTACAGCTCGGCCCACTCGCGCACCAGCACGGCAATCGACCAGCCGTCGCGATGCTGTGGTGCAGGTTGAGCAGCAGCACGTGCTCCAGCGGTGCCGCCGCAGGCGCAGCCGACCTTGAACAGCGGGCCGGTGCGAGGTCGAAGGGGGCCTGGGCGTGGCGCGGCCAGCCGCTCGACCTCGGCCTTCTGCGCCTCGGGGGCGAGGTGTTGCAGGTCGACGAGTTCGAGCGGATCCCACGGTGCGCACTCGTGCAGGCGAGCCTGACCCGAGGCATCGACGGGGAAGCTCTGGCGCAGGCTGGCCTGGCGC